>NZ_PSWL01000010.1:0-120076 GCF_002932755.1 Rathayibacter sp. AY1B6 | reverse complement strand
CCGTATCTTCGGCAACGTGCACTTCGGGACCGACATCACGCTCGAGGATCTCAAGCGGCACTACCACGCCGTGATCTTCGCGACCGGCCCCGTGCGATCTCCATGCTAAATGAAGAACTCCGCAGTTCCGGAACTAGTCAGTCTCGTATATGGTCCTCCTCATGACGCAGACCTCCTCGCCGCCGGCCGCCCCCGCGGTCCCGGCCCGCTCCGACCGCCGCTGGTGGACCCTCGTGGCCGTCGGCCTCGCCCAGCTGATGGTCGTCCTCGACTCGACCGTGGTGAACATCGCCCTCCCGGCCGCTCAGGCCGACCTCGGCTTCTCCGACGGCGACCGCCAGTGGGTCGTCACCGCCTACTCCCTCGCCTTCGCCAGCCTTCTCCTTCTCGGCGGACGCCTCTCCGACCTGATCGGCCGCAAGCGCACCTTCGTCATCGGCCTGATCGGCTTCGCCATCGCCTCCGCCCTGGGTGGTGCGGCGCCGAACTTCGAGCTGCTCATCGCGGCCCGTGCCCTGCAGGGCGTGTTCGGCGCTCTGCTGGCCCCGACCGCGCTCGCGGTCCTCACGACGACCTTCACCGTGCCGAAGGAGCGGGCGCGCGCCTTCGGCGTCTTCGGCGCGATCGCCGGAGCGGGCGGTGCGGTCGGGCTCCTCCTCGGCGGTGTGCTCACCGAGAGCTTCGACTGGCGGTGGAACCTCTACATCAACGTGGTGATCGCCGTCGTCGCGATCATCGGCGCCGTCGTCTTCGTCCCGCCGATCGAGCGGAGCGGGCCGCGGCCGCGCCTCGACGTGCCCGGCACCCTCCTGGTCTCGGCCGCTCTCTTCGGGCTCGTCTTCGGCTTCGCGAACGCCGAGACCGACGGCTGGGGCTCTCCGCTCACCTGGGGTCCGCTCGCCGCCGCCGTGGTCCTCCTGGCCGGGTTCGTCGCCCGGCAGCGCACCGCCGACCACCCGCTGCTGCCGCTGCAGATCGTGCTCGACCGCGATCGCGGCGCGGCCTACCTCTCGGTGCTCATCGCCGGCGCCGGCATGTTCGGGATCTTCCTCTTCGTCACCTACTACCTGCAGGTCTCGCTCGGCTACTCGCCGGTCCGGACGGGGCTGTCCTTCCTGCCGATGATCGGGATGCTCGTCCTCGCCGCGCAGCTCGGCACCAATCTGCTGCTGCCCCGCCTCGGCCCGAAGATCATGGTCCCGTCCGGAATGGTCCTCGGTGTGGTCGGCATGCTGCTGCTCACCCGCCTCGACCTCGACAGCGCGTACGCCGCCGACGTGCTCCCCGCCCTGATGGTGCTCGGCTTCGCGATGGGCTCGATCATGCCCGGCTCGATGCAGACGGCGACCCGCGGAGTGGACATGCGCTTCGCCGGGGTCGCCTCGGCGATGGTCAACACGAGCCAGCAGGTCGGCGGCTCGATCGGCACAGCGCTGCTGAACACGCTCGCGGCGACCGCGGTGACCGACTACCTCGCCTCGCACGCTCCGGCGACGGCGACCACGGTGGCGGAGGCCGCGGTGCAGAGCTACGCGGTGGCGTACGGCTGGGGCGCGGGATTCTTCGCCCTCGGCGCGGTGCTGTCGGTGCTGCTGTTCCGCCGCAGGTCGGACGCGATCGCGACGACTCCCGGGGCGGAGCCGGTGATCGCGCACTGAGTCCGATCCTCCGGAGCGGACGGGTCCTTCCGAGGTCTCGTCCGCTCCGTCGTCTCCTGGACATGTCGGCGTGTTGCGGTCGCGATCCCGGCAGGCGCGGGCCGTCAGTAGCGTCGGGGGATGCCCGAGACCCTCGACATCGGCCACCTGCGCACGCTCGTGGCGATCGCCGACTGCGGCGGCTTCGGGCGCGCGGCCGTCGCGCTGCACATCAGCCAGCCGACGGTGTCGCAGCACGTCCGCACCCTCGAGCGCCGGCTCGAGCGCACCTTCATCGAGAAGGTGGGGCGCAAGGCCCGCTTCACCCCCGCCGGTGAGCGCCTCCTCGTGCAGGCCCGCCGCATCCTCGCCGTCCACGACGATGCGCTCGAGACCCTCGATGCGGCGAGCGAGAACCCGCTCGCCCTCGGTCTCACCGAGCCCGCCGCCGAGCAGCTGCTGCCCCGGCTGCTCGAGACGCTGCGCCGCGCCTTCGACGACCGTCCGCTCACCTTCTCGCTCGAGCGCTCCACCCGTCTCGCGGAGGCGGTGGCCCGCGGGGTCGTCGACCTCGCGGTCATCCTCGGGGTCGGCGGTGACCTGCCGGGCCGCCAGATCGCGACGCTGCCGCTCGACTGGTACGCGGCGCCGGGCTGGCAGCCCGCCGAGGGCGCCCCGATCCCGCTCGTCGCCTACTCCGAGCCGTGCGGGATGCGCCAGCGCGCCCTGCAGCAGCTCGGAGCGTTCGGGCACGAGGTGCGGGTGGTCGCCGAGTCCGCGGGGCTCGAGGGCGTGATCGCTGCGGCGAGAGCGGGCATCGGAGTCGCGGTGCTGCCGACCTCGCACCAGGGCGCCGTCGCCGACGGACTCGAGGCGCGGCGCGACCTGCCCACTCTGGGCTCGGTGAACCTCCGGCTGGTCTCGCGCCGCGGACTCGCGCCCGATGTCGAGGACACGGCGCTCGCCGCGCTCGTCGAGCTGTTCGGCCCGTCCCCCATCAGGACGCCGCTGCGCGAGGTCCGCTCGTGAGCACGCTCGAACATGACGAATTCTTACCAACGATCGGGTTCGCCGATCGGAACGCATCCGGAATCATCGTTGGACGCCGCGGGCTCGCCGCCCGTAGCGTCGACGACATGACCTCCCCGCGTGCCCTCGTCTCGACTGCGCCCTCCGGCGCGGTCCGAGCGGCGCGCGTCGACGCAGCGGCCGGCCGGATGCGCCCGGGCCGAATGCCGGTGGGCGGGAACCCCTTCGCGTCGGTGCGCGGATGTTCCTGTCCAGCCTCTCGCTGACCGCCCGGTGCTGACGTCTCCGCGTCGCCCGCACTGACGCTCCCGCGTCGCGCTCTCCGACCGACGCGGCGGACTCCGCCGCACGCGACCCGCGCTCCTCGAGCAGCGCCGTCGACCTCCCTCCTCCGGGCTGCTCCGCCGTGCCCGCGAGCTCTTCTCCGCGCCCTCGCGCACCTCCTGTCGAAAGGACACCACCATGGCCGTCGAGTTCATCTCCGCGATCAACGTCAACAGCTCCAACGAGGTCAACGGGCTTACCCAGCCCGGCATCGACGTTGCCTACCTCCGCCGCTACTCGCGGATCCTCGAGGACGGCGGCTTCGACTACACGCTCGTGCCCTACGGTTCGGCCGGGCACGACCCGTTCACCATCGCCGCCGCGGTCACGCAGTGCACCGAGCACCTGAAGCCGATCGTCGCGCTCCGCCCGAACACGATCTACCCGACGGTCGCCGCCAAGGCGCTCGCGACGCTCGACCAGCTCTCGAACGGCCGCGCAGTCGTGCACTTCATCGCCGGAGGCAACGACCACGAGCAGGCCCGCGAGGGCGACCGCCTGACCAAGGTCGAGCGCTACGCCCGCCAGGAGGAGTACATCCGGATCCTCCGGCAGGTCTGGTCGGCCACGGAGCCGTTCGACCACGAGGGCACCTACTACCGCTTCGAGGACTTCGTCTCGCGGGTGCGGCCGGTGCGGGGGAGCATCCCCGTCTCGGTCGGGGGCTCGAGTGACGAGGCCTACCGTCAGGGCGGCGCGCTCGCCGACATCTTCGGGCTCTGGGGCGAGCCGCTCGCCGACACCCAGCAGCAGATCGACCGGATCGCCGACGCCGCACTCGCGGCCGGCCGCCCCGACACCCCGCGCACCTGGGTCACCTTCCGGCCGATCATCGCGCCGACCGAAGAGCTCGCGTGGGAGAAGGCGCACCGGATCCTCGGGATCCTGCAGGGGCGCTCGGCCGCGACCGCCGACCCGAGGAAGGGCCTGTGGGTGCAGACGCCCGATGCGAACGGTCCGGCTAACGTCGGCTCGCAGCGCCTGCTCGACATCGCGCGCCGCAAGGATCTGCACGACCGCGCCCTCTGGACGCCGACCGCGACCGCGACCGGAGCGCAGGGCGCCTCCACCGCTCTCGTCGGCACGCCCGAGACCGTCGCCGCCGCGATCCTCGACTACGTCGACCTCGGCGCCGATCTGATCTCGATCCGCGGCTACGACAACCTGAACGACGCGGTCGACTACGGGCGCCACATCATCCCGCTCGTCCGCGAGGAGCTCGCGCACCGCGAGGTCACCGGCCGCCGCGGCGAGATCGTCGCGCAGCCTCCGCTCGAGAGCACCGAGCTGATCGGAGCGAGCGCGTGACGCTGCTCGACACGCCCGCCCGCGTCACCCCCGACCTCTCGGACCGGGCGCTCGCCCGGCTCACCGCCCGCCTCGCCGAGACCGCCGAGCGCTACGACCGCACCGCCCAGTTCCCGTGGGAGGGGATCCGTGCCGTCCACGACGCGGGACTGCTCACCGTCGCGGTCGGCACTCGCTACGGCGGCACCCCGCCCTCGACTCTCGACCTCGTCCGGATCTTCGGCGCGCTCGGTCAGGGCGACCCGGCGGTCGCGCTGATCTCGGCGATGACCGTGCTGCAGCACGCTGCGCAGGACCGCGGCGCGACCTGGCCCGACGGGCTGTACCGCCGCGTCCTCGCCGACTCCGCCGAGCGCCCGGTGCTGCTGAACGCGGTGCGGGCCGAGCCCGAGTGGGGTGCCCCCGCCCGCGGCGGTCTGCCCGCGACGACGATCCGTCGCGACGGCGACGAGTGGGTGCTGGAGGGACGCAAGGGCTTCGCCACCGGCTCCGAGGGGCTCGCCTACCACCTGGTCTGGGCGGTCGACCTGCAGGGCGCCTCGGGTGAGCCCGAGCTCGCGCACGCGATCGTCCCGGGAGATGCTCCGGGCGTCCGGATCGAGAAGACGTGGGACCACCTCGGCCAGCGCGCCTCGAGCACGCACGACGTGGTCTACGAGCAGGTCCGCCTGCCGTTCGAGCACTTCCGCGGCACCCCGCGCTCGCAGCTCGCTCCGGAGGCGGGAGCGGGCGGAGGCTTCGGCCTCGCGGTCGCGGCGCTCTACGTGGGCGTCGGGCGGGCGGCGCAGAGCTTCTTCGTGCGGTTCGCGAACGAGCGGATCCCGACCTCGCTCGGGCGTCGGATCGCGACGACGGAGCGCATCCGCTCGGTCGCCGGCGAGATCGAGGCGCAGCTCGTGCAGGCCGAGGAGGTGCTGCTCTCGCTCGCCGCCCGCGTCGACGCGGGCGATCCGACGGCCGCCGAGCGCCTCGTCGTCGGCAAGCTGCTCGCCACCCGCTCGGCGATCACGGCGGTCGAGACCGCCGTCGCCGCCCTCGGCAACCCCGGACTCACGCGGCACAACCCGCTCGAACGCCACCTGCGCGACGTCCTCGCCTCGCGCGTGCACCCGCCGCAGGACGACGCCGCCCTCCTGATCGCCGGCACGCGCACCCTCGCCGCCGCCGCCCACTGACTCCTCCCACTGACATCCCCTGCTCTGGAGACACAGCCATGACTCACCGACGATCCCGCTGGGCGGGCGCGACCGCGCTCACCCTCGCCGCCGCCCTCGCCCTGACCGCCTGCTCCGGATCCTCCGAAGCGGGCACCGCCACCGACGACGCGACCCCGGTCTCGGGCGGCCGGCTCTCGCTCGCCTTCTTCCCCGACAACGCCGCGTTCTCGTGCGTCGATCCGTTCCAGACCTACTGGATCGAGCACCGCACGGTGATCCGCAACGTCGCCGACTCCCTGACCGACCAGGACCCTGAGACGGGCGAGATCGAGCCGTGGCTCGCGACCGCCTGGAGCGTCGACGACGCGGGAACCGAGTACACCTTCGATCTGCGCACCGACGTGACGTTCTCGGACGGCACGGCGTTCACCGCCGACAGCGTCAAGACCGCCTTCGACAACGACCAGGCGACCCTCGCGCAGCTGCCCGCTGCCTACGGCGGCGTCTACCTGGCCGGCTACTCGGGCACGGAGGTGGTCGACGCCGACACCGTGAAGGTCACGTTCTCGACCCCCAACGCCGCGTTCCTCCAGGGCACCTCGACCACCAACCTCGCGATCCTCGCCGCCTCCTCGTACGAGAAGACGCCCGAGGAGCGCTGCCTCGGTGCCGTGGTCGGCTCCGGGCCCTTCACCCTCACCGACTACACCCCGGGCACCGGGATCACGCTCGACAAGCGCGCCGGCTACGCCTGGGGCTCCCCGCTCCGCGACAACACGGGGGAGGCGTACCTCGACGGCATCGACGTCAGCTACGTCGCCGAGGACAGCGTTCGCGTCGGCCAGCTCTCGAGCGACGAGATCGACATCGCCTGGGGCCGGAACCCGATCTCCGAGAACGACCAGGCGGTGATCACCGGCAACGGCGACACCGTCGAGAGCCGGTCGCTGCCGGGCCCCGCGAGCAACTACTACCCGAACGTGTCGGAGGGGAAGATCCTCTCGGATCAGACGGTGCGCGAGGCGGTGCAGAAGGCGATCGATCGCGAGACCTACGCATCGACGATCTTCGGCGCCGGCTATCCGGCGGTGACGAGCGTCTACAACACGACCACGCCCTTCTCCAAGGACGAGTCCTCGCCACTGGCCTTCGACGCCGACGGCGCCGGCGAGCTGCTCGACGAGGCGGGCTGGGCACTCGGTGACGACGGCTACCGCCACAAGGACGGGCAGAAGCTCACCCTCTCGGTGCCGATCGTGGCGCAGTTCGGCGCGGGTGACCAGCTGATCCAGGACCAGCTCAAGCAGGTCGGCATCGACCTCGAGCTGAACGTGATCACCAACGCGCAGCGCGCGGACGTGCTCAACAGCGGCGACTACGACCTGATCTCGACCTACTACACCCGGGCCGACCCGGGAGTGATCCAGTGGATCATCGACTCCCGGTACGCAGGATCGAAGGCGCAGGCCGTGAACAACTTCACCCCCGAGCAGGCGAGCGAGGTGCAGGCCCTGCTCGACGAGGGCGTCCAGACCGTCGACACGACGGCCAGGGCGGCGGTCTACGGCCGGCTGCAGGACTACCTGCTCGACAACGCGCTCGTCTTCCCCTTCGCCGAGCGGGTGCAGCTGGCCGGCGTCTCGTCGGCGGTGCACGGCTTCCGCTTCACCTCGGAGGCGTTCGGCGACTTCGCCGGGACCTGGATCCAGCCGTGACGACCCTCGCGACACCCGCGGCACCGGGGAGGCCGGGCCTCCGCTCGGCCCCCTCGGGCCTCGGCCGCTACCTCGTCGGGCGGCTGGGCCAGGCGGTCCTCGTGCTGTGGGCCGCCTACACGGTGACCTTCGCCGTGCTGTGGCTGCTGCCGAGCGACCCGCTCGCGCTGCTGCTCTCGGCCAACAACGTCGAGGTCGACTCTCTGACTGCGCAGCAGCTCGCTGATGCGCAGGCGCGCTACGGCCTCGACCAGCCCGTCTGGCAGCAGTACCTGCACATGCTCGGCAACGCGCTCCGGGGCGACTTCGGCACCTCCATCACGAAGGGGATCCCGGTGACCCAGCTGATCGTCGAGAAGCTGCCGGGAACCCTCCAGCTCAGCGCCCTCGCGATCGGGCTCGCACTCGTCGGCGGCACGGCGCTCGCCTACCTGGCGGCGTACGTGCAGTGGCGACCGCTCAAGGTGCTGCTGAGCCGGCTGCCCTCCGCGGGAGTCGCGTTCCCCGGTTTCTGGATCGGCCTGCTGCTCATCCAGTTCTTCGCCTTCACGCTGCACCTGCTGCCCTCCACGGGCAGTGCGACGCCGGCGAGCCTGATCCTGCCGGCGGTGACGATGGCGATCCCCACCTCGGCGATGCTCGCGCAGGTGCTGACCCGCAGCTTCGCCGACGTCGAGCGGGAGGCGTACATCACCACCGCCCGCGCGGCGGGGCTCTCCCGCGCTGCGGTGCAGTGGCGGCACGCGTTCCGCAACGCCTCGCTGCCGACTCTGACGATCCTCGGCATCCTCGCCGGCAACACCGTCACCGGTGCGATCGTCGCCGAGACGATCTTCGGCCGGCAGGGCATCGGCACGCTCGCTCAGGAGTCGGTGCTCACCCAGGACGTGCCGGTGGTGCAGGCCGTCGTCGTGCTGGCCGCAGCCGTCTTCGTCGGGATCAACCTCCTCGTCGACCTGCTCTACCCCCTCCTCGATCCGCGCATAACCACGACAGCGAAGGCGAGCCGGCCATGACGCTCGAACTCACCAGAACCGAGACCGCCGCGACGGTCGCGCCCGAGCCCCGCGAGCGCGCCCCGCACGGAAGGAGCGCGCGGCGCCTCCGCACCGCACGGCTCCTCCTGCGCCGCCCCGGGTTCGTGATCGCGCTCGCCTTCGCCGTCTTCGTGCTGGTCTCGGCGATCGCCCCGGCCCTGTTCACCGGCTACGACCCGACTGCGACGGCGCCCGTCGACAAGCTGCAGGCGCCGAGCGCCGCGCACCTCTTCGGCACCGACGAGCTCGGCCGCGACCTGTTCGCGCGCGTTCTGCACGGCGGGGCGCTGACCATCCAGGCCACCGTGATCGCGATCGCGATCGCCCTCATCGGCGGCCTCGCGCTCGGCGTCGTCTCGGGCTACGCGGGCGGAGTCGTCGACGCCGTCATCATGCGGATCGTCGACGTGCTCCTCGCGATCCCGGGGCTGCTGCTGGCGCTCGCCATCGTCACCGCGATCGGCTTCGGCACACTGCCGGTGGCGCTGGCCGTCGGGATCGGGATCCTGCCGGGCTTCGCACGCACCACGCGCGCCGAGGTCCTGCGGGTGAAGACGCTGCCCTACGTCGAGGCCGCCCGCACCGGAGGCGCCACTCGGCTGCGCATCCTCGTGCGGCACGTGCTCCCCAACTCGTGGGGCCCGGTCGCCGTGCTGGCGGTGCTCGATCTCGGGACCGCGATCATCGCGGTCGCCGCGTTGAGCTTCCTCGGCTTCGGTGCCGCTCCTCCCGCGGCGGAGTGGGGCACGCTCATCTCGAGCGGTCGCAACTACCTGGTGACCAGCCCCTGGCTCTCGCTGCTGCCCGGCCTGTTCGTCGGACTCCTGGTCTTCTCGCTGAACCACGTGGCGAAGACCGTCGAGGAGGTGCAGCGATGAGCGCCCTCGTAAGGCTGGATCGCCTGTCGGTCGCCTACGGCGAGCAGACCGTCGTGCACGAGGTCTCGCTCGAGATCGCCCCGGGCGAGATCGTCGCCGTGGTCGGCGAGTCGGGGTCGGGCAAGTCGACGACCGCGAACGCCGTGCTCGGGCTGCTGCCCGCGTCCGGGCGGATCCTCGGCGGCTCGATCGAGATCGCCGGCGGCGATGTCACCCGCGCCTCCGAGATGGAGCTGCGACGCCTCCGGGGACGCGTCGTCGGGCTCGTGCCGCAGGACCCGATGGTCGGCCTCGACCCCACCCTGCGGATCGGTGCCCAGGTCGCCGAGGCGGTGCGCCTGCGGGGGGTCGACCGCCGCGCGGTCGACGCCGAGGTGCTCGAGGCGCTCGGGCAGGCGGGGATCGATGATCCGCAGTTGCGCGCCCGGCAGTACCCGCACGAGCTCTCGGGGGGCCTGCGCCAGCGCGCGCTGATCGCGATCGCGCTGGCGGGGAAGCCGCGGCTGATCATCGCCGACGAGCCCACCTCGGCGCTCGACGTGACGGTGCAGAAGCGGATCCTCGACCACCTGCAGTCGCTCGTCCGCGAGCAGGGGATCGCGCTGCTGATCATCACGCACGACCTCGCGGTCGCCGCCGACCGGGCCGACCGCGTCCTCGTGATGCGGGGCGGCCGGGTGATCGAGCAGGGTCCGCCGGCCGAGATCCTCGTGGCGCCGCGGGAGGAGTACACCCGCGCTCTGATCGACGCGGCACCCGGGCTCGGGCACGGCGGGGCGATCGTGCCGCGCTTCGATCAGGTGGAGCCGGCTCCCGAGATCCTGCGGATCGAGAAGGTCGTCAAGGACTTCGCGCTCCCCGGGCGGCGCGCCGACTTCCGTGCGCTCGACGACGTCTCGTTCTCGGTGCGCGCCGGGCAGACGCTCGCGCTGGTGGGGGAGTCGGGCTCGGGCAAGACGACCGCGCTGCGGATCGCCCTCGGCCTCGAGCGCGCGTCGGGCGGCCGCGTGCTCGTCGAGGGGGCCGACCTGACCCACGCCGGCGAGAAGCAGTGGCGGCCGCTGCGTCGGCGCATCCAGCTCGTGCACCAGAACCCGTTCGCGGCGCTCGACCCGCGCTTCACCGTGCTCGAGTCGGTCGTCGAGCCGCTGGTGTCGTTCGGAGTCGGCGATCGCCTCACCCGCCTCGCCCGCGCCCACGAGCTGCTCGACCGGGTCGGGCTGCCCGACTCCTTCCTCTCCCGTCTGCCCGCCGAGCTCTCGGGCGGCCAGCGCCAGCGGGTCGCGATCGCCCGGGCGCTCGCACTCGGGCCGGATCTCGTGCTGCTCGACGAGCCGGTCTCGGCGCTCGACGTGTCGGTGCAGGCGCAGATCCTCGAGCTGCTGGTCGAGCTGCAGCGAGACCTCGGAGTCGCCTACCTCTTCATCTCGCACGACCTCGCGGTCGTCGCCGACGTCTCGCACGACATCGTGGTGCTGAACCGCGGCCGGGTCGAGGAGGCGGGGACCACCTCCCGCGTCTTCCGCTCGCCCGAGTCGGAGTACACCCGGACGCTCCTCGCGGCGATCCCCGGAGTGTCGGCGGTGACCTCGTGAGCCGGCGCTTCCTCGTCATCGGCGGCGGGGCCGTGGGCTCGGTGGTCGCGGCGCAGCTGCATCTCGCGGGGGAGGACGTCGTGCTGATCGCGCGCGGCGAGCACCTCCGCCTGGTCCGCGAGCGCGGGCTGCGCCTCCGACGGCCGGCCGGCGACGAGACGGTGCGGGTGCCGGTGGCGAGCGGACCGCTCGAGGCGGCACCGCGCCGAGGCGACGTGCTCGTGCTGACCGTGAAGGCGCAGGACGCCGAGGCGGCGCTCGCCGAGTGGGCGTGGACGCCGCTGGTCGGCGGGCGAGCGGGCAGCGAGCTGCCGGTGCTCACCTTCCAGAACGGACTTGCCGCCGAGGACGCGGCGCTGCGCCGCTTCGCCGACGTGTTCAGCGTCTCGATCGGCATCGCGGCCAGCTTCCTCACCCCCGGCGAGATCGTGTCGCCGTCGTTCCCGACGGTCGGAGCGCTCTGGATCGGCCGACACCCCGACGCCGACGACCCCCGGGCCGAGGCGCTCGCCGCGACGTTCCGCGATGCGGGCTTCGCGGCGCGGGCCGTGCCCGACATCGGCGCGTGGAAGGCGCGGAAGCTGCTCGCGAACGCCGTCAACGGCCTCGACCTCTTCACCGGCTCCGACGACGAGCGCAGCGCGCTTCGCGACACGCTCGTGGCGGAGGCGCGCCTCGCGCTCACCGCGAACGGCCGCACGATCGCCGCCGACGACGGCACTCGCCTCCGGGTCGACCCCGTCACCGGCCACACCGCCGGTCGTCTCTCGACCTGGCAGAGCTTCGCCCGCGGCGCCGGAAGCGAGGTCGACCACCTCACCGGCGAAGTCGTGCTGCTCGCCCGCCGAGCGGGCGTCGCCGTTCCCGTGAGCGAGCGCCTGCAGCTCCTCCTCGGGCTCCGCGGTCGGGAGGCGGCCGTCGCGCCGCTCCCGCTCGCCGAGCTCTCCGTCCCCTCTCCCGAAGGAGTCCCCGCATGACCCTGACCATCCCCGCCCCCCTCGTCCAGCGCTTCGACGAGCCCGAGGGCATCGGACCCCGAGGCACACTGATCGTCCTCGGCGGCCGAGGCGAGACGCCGGCCGTCTACGAGCGCCTCGGCACCCGGCTCGCTCGCGACGCCTACCGCGTTCGCGCGCTGGGCGACGCGACCGTCGAGGGGATCCGGGAGGCGGCGCTCGAGCTCCTCCACGACCCCGCCGCCGTCTCACCCCTGGTGCTGGTCGGCTCCGACGCGGGCGCGGCGGTCGCCCTCGAGCTCGCCGCGACCCACCCCGAGGCGGTCGACGCGGTGATCGTCGCCGGTCTGCCCGTCCGCGCCGAGGGAGGCGAGGGCGTCGCCGAGCGGACCGCCTGCCCGACCCACGCCGGGGTGCTCGCGCGCGAGGCCGATGCGGTCGCGCGCGACGCGGTGCTTCCTCCGGAGCTGCTCTCGGTCGTGGCGAGCGCCGTGCGCGCCCCGCTGCTCGCGCTGCACGGCGAGGCCGACGCGATCAGCCCCGTGGCGGAGGCGGTGGCCGTCTACCGCACGGCCCCGCGCGCCGAGATCCACCTCCTCGCCGACGGGCGACACGACGCGCTGAACGACGCGACTCACCGCTCGGCCGCGGCGACCGTGGTCCTGTTCCTCGAGCGGGTGAAGGCGTCGGCGGCGACCGCTGCGATCATCACGCGGGTGGAGGCGTGAGCGCCATCGCCTCCGCCCCCGACATCGCGCCCGCCCCCGACATCGTGCCGATCCTCGAGATCGCGCCCGCCGTCGTCCACGCCGACCGCTCGGGCTGGTCGCCCGCGGGCGATCCGGTCGGAGTGGTGCGCGCCCGCGATGTCGCTGAGGTCCGCGCGACGCTCGCGTACGCCTCCGCCCACGGGATCCCCGTGGTGACCCGAGGGGCCGCCTCCGGCCTCGCGGGCGCCGCGAGCGCGGGGGAGGGCGTGATCGTGCTCGACGTCTCCGGGCTCGACCGCATCCTCTCGATCGACCCGGTCGACGGCGTCGCACGGGTCGAGCCCGGGGTGATCACCGCCGACCTCGACCGCGCCGCCGCCCGCCACGGCCTGCTCTACGCGCCCGACCCCGGCAGCGTCGAGATCTCGACCATCGGCGGCAACATCGCCACGAACGCGGGCGGGCTGCGCGGCGCGAAGTACGGAGTGACGCGCGACGCGGTGCTCGCCCTCGACGTGGTCCTGGCCGACGGCTCGCTCGTCCACCTCGGCCGCGACACCGTGAAGGGCGTCGTCGGCCTCGACCTGACCTCCCTCGTGGTCGGGTCGGAGGGGAGCCTCGGCGTGGTCGTCGGCGCGACCCTCCGCCTCCTGCCTCGGCCCCGCGTCACCGCGACCGCCGCGGCGTTCTTCGCCGATGTCGCCGCGGGAGCCGAGGCCGCCGTCGCGCTCGCGCTCGCGGGCCTGCGCCCGAGCGTGCTCGAGCTCGTCGACGACCGCACCCTCGAGGCGATCGACGCGCTGCGCGGCTCCGATCTGGCGGCCCGCGGAGGCGCGTTCCTCCTCGTGCAGACCGACGGCTTCGGCGCGGCCGACGAGATCGAGGCGGTCCGCACCGTCCTCGCGGCGACCGCGGCGAGCGTCGAGACGACCCTCGACGCCGCCGAGGGGCTCGCCCTGGCGGCCGCGCGCCGCGACGCACTGCCCGCTGTCGAGGCGGGCGGCCGGGTCCTCATCGAGGACATCGCCGTGCCCCGGTCGCGTCTCGCCGAGGCGATCCGGCGGATCCACGCGATCGCCGCCGACACCGGCGCCGACGTGTACGTGTTCGCGCACGCCGGCGACGGCAACCTGCACCCGATCATCCGCCTCCGCGACGAGACCGACGCGGCTCGCGCGCAGGCCGACGCCGCGGCCGAGGCGGTGTTCGCCCTCGCCCTCGAGCTCGGCGGCACCGTCAGCGGCGAGCACGGCGTCGGTGGCCTGAAGCGCGAGTGGGCCAGGCGCGAGCTCGGCCCCGATGTCGTCTCCCTGCAGCGCGCGGTGCGGCGGCTGTTCGATCCTCAGGGCATCCTGAATCCCGCAACCGCGCTGTGAGCGCACTCGAAAGGACCGTCATGACCGACACTGCTCTGCCCGATACTGCGCTTTCCGACCCTGCTCTGCCCGATACTGCACTTTCCGACCCTGCACTTTCCGACACTGCGCTCTCAGGCTCCGACCGCTCCGGCTCCGCTCTCCCCGATCGGCGCGACGTGCTCGTGACGCCCGAGGAGCTCGAGGAGGCGCTCGCGTCGCCCGAGCCGCCGCTCGTGCTCGACGTGCGCTGGCGCCTCGATCGCCCCGACGGCCGGCCCGCGTACCTCGACGGGCACGTGCCCGGAGCCGTCTACGTCGACCTCGATCACGAGCTGGCCGAGCACGGCGACCCGGCTGACGGGCGGCACCCGCTGCCTCCGATCGACGCGCTGCAGGAGGCGGCCCGCGGCTGGGGCCTGCGCCAGGGCCAGGCGGTCGTGGTCTACGACGACCTGAAGAACCTGTCGTCGGCCCGCGCGTGGTGGCTGCTGCGGGCGGCCGGAGTCGCCGAGGTGCGCCTGCTCGACGGGTCGCTCCGCGCCTGGACCGGGTCGGGGCGCGCGCTCGAGACCGGTCCCGTGACTCCGGTGCGCGGCGACGTGGAGCTCGCCTACGGTGCCCTGCCGGTGCTCGACATCGACGCGGCGGCCGCGTTCCCCTCTCACGGCGTGCTGCTCGACGCCCGCGCGCCCGAGCGGTACCGCGGCGACGTCGAGCCGATCGACCCGCGCGCCGGGCACATCCCGGGGGCGCTGAACGCGCCGGCGACCGACAACGTCGACTCCGAGGGCCGCTTCCTCCCGTCCTCCGAGCTGCGCGCGCGCTTCGAGGCGGTCGGCGTGCGGGCCGATGCTCCGGTCGGCGTCTACTGCGGCTCCGGAGTGACGGCCGCCGCCGACGCCGTCGCGCTGACGCTCGCGGGCTTCGCGCCGCGCCTCTACCCCGGCTCGTGGTCGCAGTGGTCGAACACCCCCGGTCGCCCGGTCGCGACGGGCCCGTCCGCGTAGCACGCACTCTCCTCGTTCTCGATTCGCCGGCGCACCCACTCCTCAGAAGTCGCGGTAGTCGCGTCCCACTCCCGCGACTTCTGGAGTGTGGGCGGCCCGTCGGCGCGCGGACGTCCTCCGGCCGTCGAGAACGCAGGAGTTGTCGTCCTCGACGTCCGACTGCGACAACTCCTGCGTTCTCGGGCGCAGGTCAGCGCCTTCCCGCCGACGAGCCCGCGAGTACGCGAAAGTCGCGTGCCACTACCGCACCGTGTGGAGAGTCGGCGGTCTGCCCGTGGGCAGACGGGTTCGCGCCCGTCGAGAACGCGAGAGTTGTCGTACTCGACGACGACTTCTGCGTTCTCGCGCAGCCGGGACGGTGCCTCTGGGAGGCGTGCCCGCGAGTACGCGAATGTTGCGGTTGTCGAGCGCGCCTACCGCGACTTCTGAGGAGTGGCGCGCCTCAGCCCAGGCGGGAGTGCTCGCCGAGGTGGTGCCAGGTGCGGTTGTGGTAGACGAGGGGAGCAGTTGACTCGGAGCCCTCGGGCACATTGGCCTCGAGGGCGTGCACGGCGACGATCGTCGACGATCCCGCTTCCATCCGGTTGATCACCGTGCCGCGGATCCAGGCGGCCGCGCCCGGGAAGAACGGCTCGCCCGTGGGCAGCCGCGACCAGAGCGAGGTGTCGGCGAATCGGTCGATGCCGCTGGTCGACCCCAGGCGCGCCAGGTCGAGCTGCTCCGCCCCGAGCAGGTGCACCACCAGTGTCTCGGACGCCTGGATGGCGGGAGAGCTGGACGAGGCGGAGGAGAGCGAGAAGACGAACAGCGGCGGCTCGGCGCTCACCGAGAAGACGGAGGTCGCGGTCAGGGCGACCGGGCCGGTGCCCGGGTCGGCGGTGATCAGCGCGACTCCGGCGGCGTGGTTGCGGAACGCGAGCTTGAAGTCCTCCGGAGACAGTCCGGCGAAGGCGCGGTGCTCCGGCTCGCGGTCCGGCGTGGTGGCGAGGTTCTCGCGGCTCATCGGAGGCTCCTGATCGATCGAGGGTGCGGCACGGGGTGGTGGCCCGCCGTCGCGCCGCAGCACGGCCCTTCCAGACTGGCGCACCGGCCGGGGGAGGGCCGCCCCATTGCGGAGTATGACGCCGCTACCTCGGGGAACGCCGATCCCGGGCCGCGGGTGCCGGTCCGCCACCGGCTGCTCGCCCGCGCGATCTCCAGGACCCTGTGCCATCTGCCGGTCCCCGTGCCATTTGCAGGTCCCCGTGCCATCTGCAGGACCCGGTGCGATCTGCAGGCGATGGTGCGCAGAGAGCGATCTCTGCCGCATGATCCTGTCTGCCGCAGGCCGGTTCGCCTGCAGATCTTCCCTGCAGACGGCACGGAGTCCTGCAGACGGCACGGAGTCCTGCAGATGGAACCGAGTCCTGCAGATCGCACACCCGCTGCTCGCCCTGAGCGCAACCCGTCGCGGTCGCCCCTCCGGGCCCGCAGACTCGACGGCATGGCCCACCGTCAGCGCACGTCCACCGCGCACCCCGAGAGCAAGACCTGCGCCTCGTGCGGTCGCGAGATCGAGTGGCGGGCGAAGTGGGCGCGCGACTGGGAGGACGTCCGCTACTGCTCGGACGCCTGCCGCCGTCGCGGAGTCGGTCCGGAGGAGGCGCGCCTCGAGGAGGAGATCCGCACCGTCTTGCTCGCGCGAGCGGCGTCGTCGACGGCGTGCCCGTCCGAGGTCGCGCGCCGGGTCGGCGGCGAGGAGTGGCGGCCGCTGATGGAGCCGGTGCGCCGGGCCGCTCGTCGCCTGGTCGACCGGGGCGAGATCGACATCGTGCAGGGCGGACAGGTCGTCGACCCCTCTCGCGCGAAGGGCCCGATCCGGCTGCGGAGGCGCCCCGGAGGACCCCTGTCGCCGGGCGGCGCCGCGGGCTAGCCTCAGCAGATGCCCAGCAGCGACGCCGTCGTCCTCACCGTCCCTGGACCGCACGGCGAGCGGGAGGTGCGGATCTCGAGCCCTGAGCGCGTGCTCTTCCCTGAGCCGGGCATCACCAAGCGCGAGGTCGCGGAGTACCTGATCGCCGTCGGCGAGGCCTTCGTCGCGGCGAACGGCGGCCGCCCCGTCTCGCTGCAGCGCTTCTCCTCCGGGATCGAGGGCGAGCAGTTCTTCTCGAAGAACCCGCCCAAGGGCGCACCCGAGTACGTCCGGTCCGTCCCGGTGACGTACCCGAGCGGGCGGGTGCATCCGCAGCTCGTGATCGACGAGCCCGCGGCCGCCGTCTGGGCGGCGCAGATGAACACCGTCGTCTTCCACCCGTGGGCGTCCCGCGCCGACGCGCCGGACCTGCCCGACCAGCTGCGGATCGACCTCGACCCCCAGCCCGGCACCGACGTCGCCGACGCGGTCGTCGCGGCTCACGCGCTGCGCGAGGTCCTGCGGGAGGCCGGCCTCGAACCGTTCGTGAAGACGTCCGGCAACCGCGGCCTGCACGTCTTCGCGCCGATCCTCGCCGAGCACGAGTTCCTCGACGTGCGCCACGCGGTGATCGCCGCGGCGCGCGAGCTGGAGCGGCGGATGCCCGAGCAGGTCACGACGGCGTGGTGGAAGGAGGAGCGCGGCGAGCGGATCTTCGTCGACTTCAACCAGGCGAACCGCGACCGGACGATCGCCGGCGCCTACAGCCCGCGGCCGCTCGCGCACGCTCCCGTCTCCACGCCGCTGGACTGGGACGAGCTCGACGGCGTCGACCCGCGGGCCTTCACGATCCGCACGGTCCCGGCGCGCCTCGCCGAGCGCGGCGACCCGTGGGCCCGGATGCACGACGCTTCCGGCCGCCTCGACGCCCTGCTCGGCTGGTGGGAGCGCGATGTCGCCGCGGGCCTGGGCGAGCTGCCGTTCCCGCCCGACTTCCCGAAGATGCCGGGCGAGCCGCCGCGCGTGCAGCCCAGCCGCGCGAAGAAGGCCTAGCCGAGGACGTCGCCGAGGTCGTACGCGGTCGGCTGCTCCAGCTGCTCCAGGGTGCAGGAGGCGGCGTCGCGGTCCGGTCGCCAGCGCTCGAACTGCACGGTGTGCCGGAAGCGGTCGCCCTCGCGCTGGTCGTAGCGGACCTCGAGCACGAGCTCGGGACGCAGGCGCACGAAGGAGGTGTCGCGGCCGCTCGAGAACCGGCTCCGCTCGCCCTCGCCGCGCACCGGCACTCCCTCCGCGTCGCGCTCCACCGCGGGTGCGAGCTCCTCCAGCAGCTGCACACGACGCTCGTCGCTGAAGGCTGACGTCCCGCCGACCTGGCGGACCTCTCCGTTGTCGCCGTGCAGGCCGAGCAGGATCGAGCCCACGCCGGGCTTGGAGGCGTGCTCGCGGTACCCGATCGCGATCACGTCTGCCGTGCGGTGGTGCTTCACCTTGAGCACGGCGCGCTTCCCAGGAGAATAGGGCGCGGCCAGGGGCTTCGCCACGACGCCGTCCAGTCCTGCGCCCTCGAAGCGCTCCAGCCAGTCGCGTGCCAGGGCCTCGTCGTCCGTGGTGCGGCCGAGGTGCAGCGGATGCGTGACGCCGGCCATCACCGCGGCGAGCGCCTCCCGCCGTGCCGAGTACGGCTCCTCGAGCAGGCTGCGCCCGTCCACGGCGAGCAGGTCGAAGGCGACGAGCATCGCCGGGGTGGTCTCCGCCAGCACGGTCACGCGGCTCGCGGCCGGATGGATGCGCTGCGAGAGCAGGTCCCAGTCGAGCCGCTGCGCTCCCGGCTCACCGGTCGCCAGGACGATCTCGCCGTCGAGCACGCAGCCGTCGGGGAGCAGCCGGAGGAAGGCCTCGACGAGCTCGGGGAAGTACCGCGTCAGCGGCTTGGAGCCGCGGCTCCCGATCTCGCACTCCCCGCCGGCGACCGAGACGATCGCGCGGAACCCGTCCCACTTCGGCTCGTAGGAGTATCCGCCCGCGACGGCGGTCTGCTCCGGCACCGCCGGGACGGCCTTGGCGAGCATCGGGGCGAGGGGGAGCGCGAACGGGAGGTCCATGCCCTGATCATCCCGGCCGCGGTGTCCGGCCGCACCCCCTTCCGGAAGGCTGTGGACCGGGATGTTCCGGGCCCGCCGCGGAGATTCGAGGCGTAGCGTTCCCGGCATGAGCATTGACTGGAAGCGCTGGACGCCCGTCGCCGTCGTCCCCGCGGTCGTCGTCGCCGCGGCCGTCGCCCTCCCCCTCTCGGCGAGCGCCGCAGGGGACCTCCCCGGGAAGTCCGCAGCCGACCTCCTCGCCTTCGTCGCCGAGAGCGGCACCACGGCGTTCTCCGGCGAGATCCAGCAGACCTCCGACCTCGGCCTGCCCGACCTCTCGGCGCTCGGCGGCTCTGCGGGCTCGGCGTCCGCGGACCCCGCCGACTCCCTCGTCGAGCTCGCCACCGGCTCGCACCAGGCGCGCGTGTACGTCGACGCCGAGAAGGGTGCGCGCCTCCAGGTGCTCGACCGGCTGGCCGAGCGCGACGTCGTCGCCTCGACGACCGACGGAGTCTGGATCTACGACTCGAGCGCGAACACCGCCACTCACCTCGCGCCTCCCGCGGGCGGCGCCCCCGAGGCCTCCCCGCGCGACCAGGTCGTCACGCCCTCGTCCGCCGCCGAGCAGCTGCTCGCCGCGATCGACCCGACGACCACGGTCGCGGTCGGCTCGGACGTCAGCGTCGCCGGGCGCGACGCGTACGAGCTCGTGCTCACGCCCCGCGACAGCGGCACCCTGGTGGGCTCCGTGACCGTCTCGGTCGACGGCGAGACGGGCCTCCCGCTCGGAGTGGCCGTGACCGCTCGCGGGGGCACCGCTCCCGCGTTCAGCGTCGCGTACACGAGCATCGACTTCTCGACGCCCGACTCGTCCCTCTTCTCCTTCACGCCCCCGGTCGGAGCCGAGGTGACGGAGCAGGCCGCTCCGGTCGACGACGCGACGGACGCCCCGGACGTCTCCGCCCCGGACACCGCCGGGCACTCCGACGTCGTCACCTCGGGCTCCGGCTGGACGAGCGTCGTCGAGCTGCCCGCGGGCGACACCGACGCGCTCTCCTCGCTCGACGCGGTCACCACGCCGGTCGACGGCGGCCGCGTCCTCTCCTCCGTTCTGCTGACCGTCCTCGTCACCGACGACGGACGCGTCCTCGCCGGTGCGGTCCCGGCCGAGACGCTCCGCGACGCGGCCTCCGCTCGGTGACGGCGGGCGAGCTCGCGGTCGAGACGCGGGGCCTCACCAAGCGCTTCGGGCGCCAGGAGGCGGTCTCCGGTCTCGACCTCGCCGTCCCTCGCGGTGCCGTCTTCGGCTTCCTCGGCCCGAACGGCTCGGGCAAGACCACGACGATCCGGATGCTGCTCGCCCTGGCCGCGCCGACCGCGGGCAGCATCACCGTCCTCGGGCAGGCCATGCCCCGCCGCGCGGCCGAGGTCCTGCCCCGGGTGGGCGCGCTGGTCGAGGGGCCGGGCTTCTACCCGTTCCTCTCCGGAGCGGCGAATCTCCGGCGCTTCGACGCCGCGGAGGCGGGCACCTCGTCCCGCACCCGCGACACCCGCGCGAAGGAGGCCCTCGCCCGCGTCGGTCTCTCGGCCGCGGCCCGCAAGAAGGTCGGCTCCTACTCGCTGGGCATGAAGCAGCGGCTCGGCATCGCGGTCGCCCTGCTCTCGCCGCGCGACCTGATCGTGCTGGACGAGCCCACGAACGGCCTCGACCCGCAGGGCACCCGCGAGGTCCGAGCTCTCGTGCGCGGGCTGAATCAGGACGGCACGACCGTCCTCGTCTCCAGCCACCTCCTCGCCGAGATCGAGCAGCTCTGCACCCACGCCGCCGTCATGCGCACCGGGCGCCTCGTCGCCCAGGGCGGGCTCGACGAGCTGCGCGGGGACGCCGCATCGGTCGAGCTGCTGACGCCCGACCGCGAGCGCGCGATCGTGGCCCTGCACACCCGGGGTCTGGAGCCGCGCACCGCGCCGGGCCCGCATCCCGCCGATCCGCCGCTGGTCGTCGCCGCTCTTCCGCCCGGGCTCGCGGCCGAGACGCTGGTCGCCGACCTCGTGCAGGCCGACGTCCGCGTCCGCGGCTTCGCCGTCCGCCGCCCCTCACTCGAGGAGCGCTTCGTCGAGCTGACCGGGGAGGGCTTCGATGTCGAGCGCTGACGCGACCGCCCGCCGCTCAGGGATCGGGTCGCTGCTCGCCTCCGAGCTCGCCCTGCTCTTCCGCCGGCGCCGCACCTGGGCGCTGCTCGCGGCCCTGGCCGCCATCCCGATCCTGCTCGCCGTCGCGGTGCGGCTCTCGGGCGGCGGCGGAGGCGGACCGTCCTTCGTGGGAGCGATCGCCGGCAACGGCCTCTTCACCGGCTTCGCCGCGATCACGGTCGCCGTGCCGCTGTTCCTCCCGCTCACGGTCGGGGTCGTCGCCGGCGACGCGATCGCGGGCGAGGCCTCGCTCGGGACGCTGCGCTACCTGCTGGTCAGCCCCGTCGGCCGGGTGCGGCTGCTCGCGGTGAAGTTCGCCGCCTCCCTCGCCTTCTGCCTCGCCGCAGCGCTCACCGTCATGGTGGTCGGGATCCTGATCGGGCTGGCGCTCTTCCCGGCGGGACCGGTGACGCTGCTCTCCGGCAGCACCGTCCCGCTCGGCGACGCGATCGGCCGGGCCCTGGCGATCGCCGTGTACGCGGCGCTCTCGCTGGTCGGGCTCTCGGCGATCGGCCTCTTCATCTCGACGCTGACGGATGTGCCGGTCGGCGCCATGGCGGCCACCGTCGTCGTCTCCATCGCGGCGCAGATCGTCGGCTCGCTCTCGCAGCTGGACGCCCTCCACCCGTTCCTGCTGACGGACCGGTGGTTCGACTTCGCGGATCTCCTGCGCGATCCGATCGCGTGGAGCTCGTTCGGCGAGAACGCCCTGCTCCAGCTCGCCTACGTCGCCGTGTTCGGGTCGCTCGCGATCGGCCGCTTCACCACCCGCGACGTCCTCTCCTGATCCCGGGGACGACAGAGGCCGCCCTCCCGCAGTGCGGTGGGGGCGGCCTCCCGGTCGTCGGGGTCAGTCCTGCGGAGCGATCCCGAAGCTGACCGAGCCGCCCTCGTCCACCTGCGCGTCGAGGACCTTGTCGCCGAGAGCGACGGAGGCGGCGACGTCGAGGAACACGCGCGCTCCGTCCTGCTCCACGACGGCGTCCGTCGACTCGGGGGCCGCGGCGACCGCGACAGCGAAGTTGAGGGCGTCGAGATCGGTGCCGCTGATGCGCAGGCCTCCCTCGACGGGGGTCTCGGTCTGCCCGGTGATGGTCTTGACGACGGTGCTGGCGTTGTCGGTGAGCGTGAGCATCGGGTCGTTCCTTCCGTCCGTGGTCGATGAGGGGGCCACGTTGCCGGGATCCGGCGGCACCCTCAAGGCAACGGAGCGGATGTGGAGGGGATGCACACCTGGCCGGCGCGGGGAGTCCCGGCGCTCGCCGGAGCCGCGCCGAGCCGGGGGCGCCGCGCCGCCTGTCACACTGGCCGGATGCACCCCGCCGACTCCTGCCCCTGCGGAAGCCGCCGCCACTACGCCGACTGCTGCCGCCCCGCCCACCTCGGCGAGGAGCCCTCGCCGACGGCGGAGCGCCTGATGCGCAGCCGCTACAGCGCGAACGTCCTCGGCAGCGCCCCCTACCTGCTCGCGAGCTGGCAGCCCTCGACCCGGCCGCGCCGGATCGACCTCGATCCCGACGTCCAGTGGCGCCGGCTCCAGATCGTCGACACCTCGTTCGGCGGGGAGGGCGACGAGGAGGGACTGGTCGAGTTCCGCGCCTCCTACCGCTCGGCCGCGGGCCCCGGCCTCGTGCACGAGCGGAGCCGCTTCCTGCGCGAGGACGGCCGCTGGCTCTACGTCGACGGCGAGATGCTCGGCGACGAGGCCTGATCCGCCCGGGCCGTCCTACTCTGGAGGCATGGCCAAGGACTTCCGCCGGGCGGACGACGCGTCGCGCTACGAGCTCCACCTCGACGGCGCCCTGGTGGGCGTCCTCGACTTCCGCGAGGCGCCCGGCAGCGTCTCCCTCGTCCGCTCCTTCACGACCCCGCCCTTCCGCGGCCGCGGACTCGCGGGCGAGCTGGTCGCGTTCGCGGTCGACGACATCGAGGCGTCCGGCGGCCGGAGCGTGGTCCCGATGTGCTGGTACGTCGGCCAGTGGTTCGAGCAGCACCCGGAGAAGGCGCACCTGCTCGCTCCGTCCTGAGCCCACCGCTCACTCGCGGACAGCGGGCTCCACTCCGATCAGGTCCGGGCCGAGGCCGATGTCGACCAGGCGCAGGCGGCCCGCGTAGGAGTCGCCCGGGGGCAGCAGCAGACCGGCCTTGATCGCGCCGAAGGTCACCGTCACGTCGGCGTGCAGCACGGTCGGATCGGGGACCGACCCGTCGTCGGGATGGATGCCGCTCGGCAAGTCGACCGCGACGACCACCGGGCGCTCGGGCCGCCGCTCCAGCGCGTCGAGCACCGCCCCGACGACCACGCGCGGCCGGCCCCGCAGCGCCGGCTCCGTCGCTCCGATGCCGAGGATCCCGTCGACCAGGACGTCCGCACGCGCCACCGCCGCCGCGAGGCCGCGCGCGTCGTCGGCGGACACCTGCCCGCAGCCCTCGTCGAGCGCCACAGCGAGGCCCCGGCGGTGCACCCGCTCGGCCGTGAGGACGAGGACGACGTCGGTCCCGGAGGCGGACAGCTCGGCCGCCGCGTAGAGCGCGTCTCCGCCGTTGTCGCCCGGACCGACCAGGACGAGCACGGAGCCCGGACGGGAGCGGTCGGTGCGCCCGGCGAGCACGAGCCGCAGCTCGCGGGCGAGGCCGTCGGCGGCGCGCTGCATCAGCGGCTCCCGCCGGGCCAGGTGCGGAGCCTCGGCGGCCCGCACCTGCGCGGACGTGTATCCCTCGACCATGCGCTCCACTGTGCGCGCGGCGCAGCGGGGGTGCAACCCCGTCAGCTCTCCTGCACCGCCCGGTCCGACTCCTCGACGATCGCGCGCATCGCGGCCTCCGCAGCGTCCGCGTCCCCCGAGGCGACGGCGGCGGCCACCGCCCGGTGCAGCCGCACCGCCGTGGAGTCGGCCTCGCGCGGCATGAGCGCGTTGCGGGTGCGGCCGGCGAGGACCTCGGCGACCAGATCGCCCAGCTGCGCGAGCATCCGGTTGCCGGACGCCGCCAGGAGGGAGCGGTGGAAGGCGGTGTCGGCGGCGAGGTAGGCGGACTGGTCGGCTGCGCGGGAGTGCGTCGAGAGGGCGTCGCCCGCCTCCGTGAGCGCCCGACGCTGCTCCTCGGTCGCGTTCGCCGCGGCGAGCCGGGCCGCCAGCGGCTCCACCCCGAGCCGGAGCTCGCTGAGCTGGTGCAGCTGGCGCCGCCGATCCGGGCCGTCGAGGCCCCACGCGACGATCCGCGTGTCCAGGGCGTTCCAGCACTCCGGAGGCTGGACCCGCGTCCCCGCGCGGCGGCGGGAGGTCACGAGCCCGAGCGTCTCGAGCACGCGCACGGCCTCCCGCATCACCGAGCGGGAGACCCCGCGCCGCTCCGCCCGCTCGTCGGCGCTGAAGGTGGTGCCCGGCGCGAGCTCGCCGCGCACGATCTGCGAGCCGAGCTCGTCCAGCACCGAGTGGTGCAGCGAGGGCGTCGGCGCGGGCATGCGGTCATCCTGCCACCGCCGGAGTCGCGCCCCGCCCGATCTTCGGGCATGATCGGGACACACGCAGGTTATGTCGGACAAAAGCCGACCGCTGGCCGTCGGCTCGACCAAGGACGCTCATGACACCGACCCTCCTCCCCGCCCTCCACGCCGCCGCCGGGGACGCACCCGCCACCACCGCCGGGCAGGGGCAGCTGATCCTCGCCGCCGTCGTCGGCATCGCCGTGATCGTGGTGCTGATCACCTGGCTGAAGCTGCACCCCTTCGTCTCCCTGCTGATCGGAGCGCTGACCACGGGCCTGATCGCGGGCCTGGCGGCGGCGGACGCGGTCGCCAGCTTCGCGCTGGGGTTCGGCACCACCATGGGCGGCGTCGGCATCCTCATCGGCCTCGGCGCGATGTACGGCAAGCTGCTCGCCGACTCCGGCGGGGCGGACCGCATCGTGGACACCCTGATCGCCCGCTCGAGCACCCGGGCGCTGCCCTGGACGATGGGCTTCGTCGGCGCGCTGATCGGGCTGCCGATGTTCTTCGAGGTCGGACTCGTGCTCCTGATCCCGGTCGTGATCCTGGTCGCCCGCCGGAGCGGCCTGCCGCTGATGAAGGTGGCGATCCCGACCCTCGCCGGCCTCTCGGTCATGCACGGGCTCGTCCCGCCGCACCCCGGCCCCCTGGTCGCGATCGACGCGCTCGGTGCGAATCTCGGCGTGACCCTCGCGTTCGGCGTCCTGGTCGCGATCCCCACCGTCGTCGTCGCCGGCCCGCTCTTCGGCCGGATCGCCGCCCGCTGGGCGCCGGTGGAGACGCCGCCGCTCTTCGGCGAGGGAGCGGGCGAGACGCGCGAGCACCGCCCGGGCTTCGCCGCCGCCGTCGCGAGCATCCTGCTGCCGGTCGTGCTGATGCTGGGCAAGGCGATCGCCGACATCGCGGCTCCCGACTCCTCCGACGCCTGGAAGGGCGCCCTCGACTTCCTCGGCACGCCGACCATCGCGCTGGGGATCGCGCTCCTGGCCGGTCTGGTCCTGCTCGGCCGCGGCGGCCGGATGAACCGCACCGAGCTACAGGCCTCGCTCTCGAGCTCGCTGCCGCCGATCGCGGGCATCCTGCTCATCGTCGGCGCGGGCGGCGGCTTCAAGCAGGTCCTCGTCGACACCGGGATCGGCGGAGTGGTCGCCCAGCTCGCGGAGGGGAGCGGCGCCTCGGCGCTCCTGCTCGCCTGGCTCGTGGCCGTCGTGATCCGCGTCGCCACCGGCTCCGCGACCGTCGCCACCGTGACCGCCGCAGGGATCCTCCAGCCGCTGACCGAGACCATGGACGGGCCGATGGTCGCCCTCATGGTGCTCGCGATCGGCGCCGGCTCGGTGTTCCTGTCGCACGTGAACGACGCCGGCTTCTGGCTGGTGAAGGAGTACCTCGGGCTCAGCATCGGCCAGACCCTCAAGACCTGGACCGTGATGGAGTGCCTGGTCTCGGTGACCGGGCTCGCCGGGGTCCTCCTGATCGGTCTCTTCGTAGGAGGTATCTGATGACCGCTCTTCCCACCGTCCCCGTCCGCGCCGTCGTCGTCATGGGCGTCTCCGGCAGCGGCAAGTCGACCGTCGCGTCGCTCCTGGCGCGCCGACTCGGCTGGGAGTTCCTCGAGGGGGACGACCTGCACCCGCAGGCCAACGTCGACAAGATGCACGCAGGCATCCCGCTGACCGACGAGGACCGCGCGCCCTGGCTGGCCGAGATCGCCCGCGTCGTCGACCAGCGGATCACCGCGGGCGCCTCGGTCGTGGTGACCTGCTCCGCCCTGCGCCGCCGCTACCGCGACGTCCTGCGCCGCGACGACCTCGTCTTCGCGCACCTCGCGGGATCGAGGGACCGGATCGCCGGGCGGCTCGCCTCGCGGGTCGGCCACTTCATGCCGACCACGCTGCTCGACTCGCAGTTCGAGGCGCTCGAGCCCCTCGGCGACGACGAGCTCCACGTCACGGTCGACGTGGGCGGCGCTCCGGACGAGGAGATCGCCGAGATCCTCGGGGGGCTCGACCTCGCGCCCGCAGGCGCCTAGCCCAGCAGCGACTCCACCGGCACGGCCGGGAGGTCGAAGGCCGCGGCGACGGCGGCGTTCGCGACCCGGCCGTCGTGGGTGCTCAGGCCGCGGGCGAGGGCCGGGTCGGCGGCCAGGGCGGCCCGCCACCCGCGGTCGGCCAGCGCGACCGCGTAGGGGAGCGTCGCGTTGGTGAGCGCGCGGGTCGAGGTCTCAGGAACGGCGCCGGGCATGTTGGCGACGCAGTAGTAGACGCTCTGGTGCACGGGGAACACCGGGTCGTCGTGCGTGGTCGGACGCGAGCCCTCGAAGCAGCCGCCCTGGTCGATCGCGATGTCGACCAGTACCGAGCCCGGCTTCATCGTGGCGACCATCTCGTCGGTCACCAGCTTGGGCGCCTTGGCGCCCGGGATGAGGACGGAGCCGATCACGAGGTCGGCGTCCGCCAGCTGCGCGGCGATCTCGTAGACCGAGGAGGCGCGCGTCTGGATCGCGCCCTGGAAGCGGTTCTCGAGCTGCGCGAGGCGGGGGAGCGAGAGGTCGACGATCGTGACGTCGGCCCCCATGCCGAGGGCGTTGGCCGCGGCGTGCTCGCCGGCCGTGCCGCCGCCGATCACAACGACCTTCGCCTTCGGAGTGCCGGGGACCCCGCCGAGCAGCGTGCCCCGGCCGCCGACGGCGCTCATGAGGTGGTACGCGCCGACCGTGATCGACAGGCGCCCGGCGACCTCGCTCATCGGCGAGAGCAGCGGCAGCCGCCGGTCGTCGAGCTGGACCGTCTCGTAGGCGATGGAGGTCGTCCCCGCGGCGAGCAGCGCATCGGTGCACGGGCGGGAGGCGGCGAGGTGGAGGTAGGTGAAGAGCACCTGGTCGCGGCGCATCCGCGGGTACTCGGCCTCGATCGGCTCCTTGACCTTGAGGACCAGCTCGGACTCGCCCCAGACCTCGTCGGGTCCGTCGACGACGCGGGCGCCGGCGCTGCGGAAGTCCTCGTCCGACACGCGGGAGCCGAGGCCCGCGCCGGCCTCGACCAGGACCTCGTGGCCGCGGCGCACCAGCTCGTGGACGCCGGCCGGAGTGGCGGCGACCCGGTTCTCGTTGTTCTTGATCTCGGTGGGGATCCCGACGCGCACGGCGGCTCCTTCGCTGCGGCCCGCGGGGCGGGCGGTGGGCGCCGATCCTGCACCGGCTCTGCCCCCATCGTGCGAAGATCGTGCCTGGAGCGGAGGGATTCCGCAGGCTCGGTCAGAAGTCGGCGCACGAGCCGAAGGTTCGTCGGCGGAGAGGGGGAACGGGCGCATGCCACCGAAGGATCTGCACGACCTCGACGACCTGGATCCGGTCGACCGGACCCTGGTGCGCCTCCTGCGCGCCGACGCGCGCACGCCCAACAGCCGGCTCGCCGAGCGCGCCGGCATCGCCCCGTCGACCTGCGTCGCACGCGTCCGGGGCCTCGTCGAGCGCGGCGTGATCACCGGCTTCACCGCCGAGCTCGATCCGGCGGCGCTCGGCCTGACCCTGCAGGCGCTGATCAGCGTCAACATCCGCGTCGGCCAGCGCCAGGCGATCACCCGCTTCGCGGAGGAGATCAGCGCGCTGCCCGAGGTGGTGCAGCTGTTCTTCCTCGGCGGCTCCGAGGACTTCATCATCCACGTCGCCGTCCGCGACTCCGACGACGTGCGGGACTTCGTGGTCTCGAACCTCTCGGCGCACCCGGCGGTGGCCTCGACGCGCACGAGCCTGGTGTTCGACCACCACCGCAAGGGCCCGGCGGTCCCCGAGTAGCGCGGGCCGACGCGGGGCCGAGCGGCCGCCCGGCGCGCACCCGTCCCTCCGGGCTAGTGGGCCCCGGGGTTCACGTCGCCGCCCCCGCGCTGCATGAGGCCGGGGATGCGCTTCGCGAGCCCGGGGATCGCCTCGTCCGAGATCGAGATCCGCGTGTCGCGCAGGCGCTGGCGCAGCAGGGTCTCGACGTCCTCCTCCGGTCGCAGCTCGGCGTCGCCGGCGACCTGCAGCAGCACGCCGCGCAGCTTCTCGTCGAGCTGGGCGTCGTCGCTGCCGTGCTGGATCGGGTGGTCCTGGGATGCGTTCGTCATGCCTCCATGCTGGCACCGGCGACCTCGTGCCGAGAGGACTTGCGCCGCGGGAGGATGGTCGCATGCCGTTCACCCGCGCCGAGCTCGCAGCGTTCCAGGACCGCACGGTCGAGGACCTGCTGGGCGACGACGTCCGCCTCCTGTTCGTCGGCATCAACCCGGGACTGTGGACCGCCGCCACCGGCGCGCACTTCGCCCATCCCGGCAACCGCTTCTATCCGGCGCTCGTCGCGGCCGGGATCCTCGAGCGCGCGCCGCGGGTCTCCGAGGGGATGAGCGCCGCCGACCGCGCAGAGCTCGTCTCCCGCGGCGTCGGGATCACCAACCTCGCCGCCCGGGCGACCGCCCGCGCCGACGAACTGAGCGCGGAAGAGCTGCGCGAGGGCGCTCAGCGGCTCGTCGCCACAGTGGGGCGGGTGCGGCCCCGTGCCGTCGCGGTGGTCGGCATCACCGCCTATCGGATCGCGTTCGGACGCCGCAGGGCGGTGCAGGGCAGGCAGGAGGAGGACGTCGCGGGCTCCCCGCTCTGGGTGCTGCCGAACCCGAGCGGCCTGAACGCGCACGACACCGTCGCCTCGCTCGGGCGCGCCTACCGCGAGCCGGCGCTCGCGGCGGGGATCGTCTCTTCGGACGAGCTCCTGCACGGGGACGTCGGACCCCGCCCGCAGGAATAGCCGTCGACCTCCGGAGGTTGCAGAAGTCCATGAGTATGCATGAAGTGAAGTTCGGCGTCGACACGTTCGGCGACGTCACCGCCGGCCCCGACGGCGCCCCGCTGCCGCACGGCCAGGTCCTCCGCGACGTGGTCGAGGAGGGGGTGCTCGCCGACCGGGTCGGCATCGACTTCTTCGGGATCGGCGAGCACCACCGCGCCGATTTCGCCGTGAGCGCCCCGGACGTCGTGCTCGCCGCGATCGCGGCCCGCACCGAGCGCATCCACCTCGGCTCCGCCGTGACGGTCCTCTCCTCGGACGACCCCGTCCGGGTCTACCAGCGCTTCGCGACCCTCGACGGGCTCTCCGGCGGGCGGGCCGAGGTCATCCTCGGCCGCGGCTCCTTCACCGAGTCCTTCCCCCTCTTCGGCTACGACCTCGCGCAGTACGAGGTCCTCTTCGAGGAGAAGCTCGACCTCTTCCACGCCCTGATCCAGGGCGGCCCGGTCACCTGGCAGGGCACGACCCGCCCCGCGCTCACCGAGCAGAGCGTCTACCCGACCCTCGACAACGGCAGCCTCCGCACCTGGATCGGGGTCGGCGGCAGCCCCGAGTCGGTCGTCCGCGCCGCCCGCTACGGCTTCCCGCTCGTCCTGGCGATCATCGGCGGCTCGCCGGCCCGCTTCCGCCCCTACGTCGATCTCTTCGGCCGCGCGCTCGACCAGCTCGAGCAGCCCCGCCTCCCGGTCGCCGTGCACTCGCCCGGCTTCGTCGCCGACACCGACGAGGAGGCGCGCGAGCTGTACTTCCCGCACCACAAGGCGATGATGGACGCCATCGGCCGCGAGCGCGGCTGGTCCCCGATGACCCGTGAGCGCTTCGAGGAGGAGGCGGGCCCCGACGGCGCCATCCACCTCGGCTCGCCCGAGACGGTCGCTCGGAAGATCGCGCGCACGGTCGAGGCTCTGGGCATCGACCGCTTCGACCTGAAGTACAGCGCCGGCACGCTGCCGCACCCGGCGATCATGCGCAACATCGAGCTCTACGGCACGCAGGTCATCCCGCGGGTGCGCGAGCTGCTCGCGCGCTGACCCCCGCCGGACGCCCGCTCCCCGGCGGGCGTCCGGCGCGTTCCGAGCCGACGCGGTGCGCGCTCCCACCGGGCGCCCGGCCGGCGTCGATACACTCGGAACCCCCCGCCCCGACCCTCCCGGAAGCACATGCCCGACAGCCACGCCGCCCGCACCCCCTACGAGGTGCTGGGCGTCGCCGCCACCGCGTCCGACGACGAGCTCCGCCGGGCGTACCGGCTCCGCCTCCGCGAGACCCATCCGGACACAGGAGGTGACGCAGCGTCGTTCCACGCGGTGCAGCTCGCCTGGGAGCGGATCGGCAGCGCCTCCGCCCGCAGCGACTACGACCGAGGAGCCCCCGCCCCCGGGACGTCGTCCCCGCGGTCGCCGTACACCGGCTCGCCGCGCCCGAAGACCGCCTCCGCCGTGCGCGCCCGCTCCTACGGTCACCCGGGCGGCGCGGCACGCGAGTACTACCTCCGCCTGGTGCGCGAGTGGCTCGGCCGCGGCGTCGAGACCGAGGACCCCTTCGACCCGGCGATCGTCCGTTCCGCTCCCCGTGAGGTGCGCTCCTGGCTCGCGAAGGCCCAGGCCGAGGAGGCGACGGCCGCGCTCGTCGGCGCCCTCGGCATCGCCTACACGATCTGGAACGACGTCGCGGTCGGCGACGGCGGGCTCAAGATCGACCACCTCGTGCTCGGGCCGGCCGGCCTGCTCGCGCTGACCTCCGCCGACTGGGGCGACCCGGTCCGCCTGAAGAAGGGCGAGCTCGAGGGCCCCGGGATCGCCGAGGACGAGAAGCCGATCGCCTCGCTCGCGAAGGCCGCGCGACGTCTCGGCCGAGAGCTGGGCGTCCGCTTCTCGGCGAGCGTCGTGGTCGTGCCGGACGACGCGCTGGAGCAGCCGTTCGAGCAGGTCGAGCGCGGCCGGCACCAGGGTGCCGTCGTCATCCGCCGCTCGCTGCTGCCGCAGCTGCTGCGCTCCGGCACGGACGATCCGCGCCTCGGCGGGTACGGCGAGTCGTTCGAGGTCCGCACCCGGGTGCAGAACCGCATCCGCTTCGTCTGACGCCGCGCTAGCCGCCGCTCGCCACCGGGGCAAGGGGTTAGCGCGCATCCGGTGCCCCGCCCACCATGGACGTGCCCCCCGGGCATCCCACGACGAGCGGAACGAGGACGGACCATGGTGCGATTCGGATACACCCTGATGACCGAGCAGAGCGGACCCAAGCAGCTGGTGGGCTACGCGGTCGACGCCGAGAGGCTCGGCTTCGAGTTCGCGGTCTCGAGCGACCACTACTCGCCGTGGCTGACCGAGCAGGGGCACGCCTCCTACGCCTGGACGCTGCTCGGAGCGGTCGCGCAGGCCACGTCGACCATCGACCTCACGACCTACGTCACCGCGCCGACCATCCGCTACCACCCGGCCGTGGTCGCGCAGAAGGCGGCGACGCTCGCGATCCTCTCGGACGACCGCTTCACGCTCGGCCTCGGCTCGGGCGAGAACCTCAACGAGCACGTGGTCGGCGAGGGCTGGCCCTCGGTCGCCGTGCGCCAGGACATGCTCGAGGAGGCCGTGCACCTCATCCGCGAGCTGCACACCGGCGAGCTGGTGACCTGGGAGGGCGAGTACTTCCGCGTCGACTCCGCCCGCATCTGGGACCTGCCGGACAAGCCGGTCGAGATCGGCCTCGCGGTCTCCGGAGAGAAGTCGATCGCCCGCTTCGCGCCGATCGGCGACCACCTCATCACGACCGAGCCCGACGCCGAGCTGATCTCGCAGTGGACCGCGGTCCGCGGTGCGGACGCCGCCCCCTCGCGCACGATCGGCCAGATCCCGATCTGCTGGGCGCCCGACAAGGAGCAGGGAGTGGCGCTGGCCCACGAGCAGTTCCGCTGGTTCGCCGGCGGCTGGGCGGTCAACTCCGATCTGCCGACCCCCGCCGGCTTCGCCGGAGCGAGCCAGTTCGTGCGCCCGGAGGACGTCGCCGAGCAGATCGCCTGCGGCCCCGACCTCGACGAGCTCGCCCAGAGCTTCGTGCCCTACATCGAGGCGGGCTTCACCGACATCGCCCTCGTCCAGGTCGGCGACGAGCTGCAGCAGCGGTTCCTCGACGAGGCGGCGGAGGGGCTCCTGGAGCGCCTGCGAGCCCTCGCCCCCTGAGGCGCCGCGCCGCAGGCCGTCCGCGGCGTCAGAACCCGCGGAGCCGCTCGATGTCGCGCCGGTCGCGCTTGGTCGGGCGGCCCGCTCCGCGGTCCCGGACGATCACGCCCGGCGCGGACTCCCGGGGAGGCGGCGGGGGCGTCCGGTCCTCCATGCACTCGGCGGCCACCGGCGCACCGACCCGCTTGACCACGAGTCCGCGGACGATCAGCTCCCGGTCGAAGCCGCCGATCCGGGCGCGGACCTCGTCGCCGACCCGCACGGTCTGCGCCGCCTTGGCCCGCTCGCCGTTGACGCGGATGTGGCCGGCCCGGGCCGCGGTCGTCGCGGCGGAGCGCGTCTTGTAGATGCGCACCGCCCAGAGCCACGCGTCCACCCGCACGGCACCGGTCACCGGGATCTGCATCCCCCCAGTCTACGAACGGCGCCCGCTCGCCACCCACCCCGCGGTCCTACACTGGCCGCCGACAAGGAGGTTCCCATGAACCGAGACGACAGCATCTACACCGGAGCGGACGACGCGCTGCGGAGCGGCGACGACCGCATGGTCGCGGCGAACGACAGCTCCGGGGCCGGCGGAACCCGCGGCGACGTCGGCATGAGCACGACGAGCGGCGAGGGCACCGGGGTCCCCACCCGTGGCGCGCCTCCGCAGAGCGGATCCCCGTCCGAGCTGCGCCCCACCGGCTTCCCGCACGCGGGCCTGGAGTTCTCGCTCGTCCCGTCCGGGCACGAGGAGTGGCGGATCGAGCACCCGGGCGGTCGCACCGTCGGCGTCCTCGCCGTCATCTCGCACGCGGGCGAGGAGTCGGAGGCCGTGTTCGTCACGCGCCGCGTCGGCTCCGAGGACGCCGTGGCCGAGGGCACCGACTGGCGCGGCATCGTGTCGGCCGTCATCAACGACGAGGCGGCGGACGAGCGCGAGCCGGTCCAGCTCGACCCCACGGTCGAGCACGTCCGCGGCGGACTCATCGGCCGCGGCCCCGCGGACGTCGACGGCCTCTCCTGAGCCCTCTCTCCTCCGGGACGCCGTCCGCGCTCGGCGCGGGGCGTCCCGCGGGGGAGGACCGGAGTCTCAGCGGGCGAGCAGCGCGGCGTTGATCCGGGCAGAGAGGTCGGCGTCGATGCGGCGGTCGGCCCCGTCGACGGCGCGGACGGGAGCGGCGTTGCGTGCGCTCGAGACCAGCCACGCCGCGTCCGCGGCCTCCAGGTCGTCCGCGCGCAGCGGACGCACGGCCGTCCCGAGGCCGAGGCCGGGGGCGAGCGCGAACAGGTCGGCCTGCGTGGTCCCGGGCAGCAGCCCGAGGCTCGGCGGGGGAGTCACGAGCTCGCCGTTCGTCAGCAGCACGAGGTTCGAGGTCGGCCCCTCGAGCAGGTAGCCGTCGCTCGACACGAACAGGGCGTCGTCGGCACCGCGCCGGGCGGCCTCCCGCGCGGCCGCGCGGTTCACGGCGTACGAGAGCGTCTTCGCCCCGGCGAGCAGCCAGGGGGACGTCGTCTGCACGTCCGAGCGCAGCCCGCGGTCCAGGAGCACCACGCGCACTCCGTCGCGGCGGGCCGGGCCGAAGTCCGGGCTGGTCTGCACGAAGACGACGCCGGTGGGCCGCCCGCCGCCCTCGACGCCGCGGGTCAGGATCGTCTTCACCATCGCCTCGGCGACGCGCGGGTGCGCGGCCACCGCCGCTCCGATCGCCTCGAGCCAGGCGGCCCGGTCCGGCCGGGGCAGGTCGAGCATCCGGGCCGAGCGCTCGAAGCGGTCCAGGTGCGCGTCGAGCGCCTGCAGCCGTCCGTCGACCAGGTTGATCGTCTCGAACACGCCGTCGCCACGCGTGAAGCCGAGGTCGGTGACGTCCAGATCGCCGCGCCCGCTCGGATCGATGCGGTGCGCGGCTCCTCCCGGCGAGTGCGCCTCCGCGTCGAGGGAGGGTCGGTCGAGGACGACGAGGGTCTCAGCGGGCATGGGCGGTGCGGTCCTTCCGGGAGCGGCGGCGGGGGGAGAAGCGGAGCAGCGCGACCGTCAGCAGCGCGCCGATCACGGAGCCGCTGCCGTTCGAGACCAGGTCCTGCAGGTCGGAGACGCGGGTCGGCAGCCACAGCAGCTGCGCGGTCTCGACGGCCGCCGAGACCCCGAGGCCGATGGCGGCGGCCCACAGGCGGCGCCCCGGCGGCAGCTGCGCGGCGACCAGCGCCCCGAGCGGCACGAAGAGCAGCACGTTCGCGGTGAACTCCGCCACGTCGAAGTCGAACCAGCCGGTGAGCGGCGTGGAGGCGAGGAAGGCGATGATCCCGCGGATCAGCGCGTTCGGCTCCCCGGCCGGGTAGGGCGCGGGCGTCAGCGTGATCAGGGCGATCAGCGCGAGCCAGGCGAGCGTCGCGAGGCGGAGGGGTCTCGAGCGGCGCATCGTCCGATTCTGCCAGCCCGTCGGAGTCGGGTGCGGCGGGCGCGGTGTGGGAGGCTGGAGGGCATGACCAGCGAGGACCCCGGCGCGGACGCCGTGCTCCCGCGCCACCCCTTCGACGCGTCGCTCGGCGACGGCTGGGTCGAGATCGGCGACGGACGCCGCTTCTGGGGGCGCTTCGGCGCCGCCGGCCTCCTCCTGCGCGATCCGTCGGGACGCGTCCTGCTCCAGCACCGCGTGAGCTGGAGCCACTTCGGGGACACCTGGGGGCTGCCCGGCGGGGCCCGTCACCCCGAGGAGACGGCCTTCGAGGCGGCCCTCCGGGAGTCGGAGGAGGAGGCGGGCGTCCCCGCCGACCTGATACTGCCCGTGCTCTCCAGCGTCGTCGTGATCGGCCCGTGGAGCTACTCCACCGTCCTGGCCGACTCCCGCGAGCACTTCACTCCCCGCATCAGCGACGCCGAGAGCACCGAGCTGCGCTGGGTCGCCCCGGACGACGTCGACTCCCTGCCGCTGCACCCGGGCTTCGGGGCGGCCTGGCCGGGTCTGCGCGTGCTCGGCTCCTCGATCCCGGTGCTCGTCGTGGACGCCGCCAACGTGGTCGGCTCCCGCCCCGACGGCTGGTGGCGCGACCGCGCCGGCGCCGCGGAGCGCCTCCTCGCGTCCCTGGCCCGCCTCGCGGGGGCCGGCGTCCCCGGCCGTCTCCTGGGGATCGACGCCGACACGGTCTGGCCCCGCATCGCCGTGGTGCTCGAGGGAGCGGCGCGCGCCGCCCGTCCGGAGGCCGGTGCTCCCGCATCGCGGTTGACGGTCCACGCGGCCGACGGCTCGGGCGACGACGCGGTCGTCGACCTGGTCGGAGCGCTCGAGACCGCGGTCGTCGTGACGGCCGACCGGGGACTGGCCGCCCGCGTCGAGGCGCTCGGGGCCGCCGTGGTCGGTCCGCGCTCGCTGCTCGACCTCCTCGATCCCGCCCGGGAATAGGCCGCGGGGGCACCCGGTTGCATCCCCCATGGCTACGACTGCGATGACCCTCGACTCCCACGACCAGACGATCGCCGACGGCATCGTCCTCATCGACTTCTGGGCCGACTGGTGCGGCCCGTGCAAGCAGTTCGCTCCGGTCTTCGAGGCCACGAGCGAGAAGAACGCCGACATCACCTTCGCGAAGGTCGACACGGAGGACCAGCAGCAGCTCGCCGCGAGCTACGGCATCTCCTCCATCCCCACCCTCGTGGTGTACCGCGACGGCGTCCCGCTGATGGCTCAGCCCGGCGCCCTGCCCGCCCCTGCGCTCGACAACCTGATCGAGCAGGTCCGCGGCCTCGACATGGTCGAGGTGCGCCGCCAGTACGAGGAGGCGAAGGCCGCTCAGGACGCCGGCGCCGCCCCGCAGGCCTGATCCGCCCGGCGCCTCGACCCGCTCCGCAGGCGGGAGGCGCCCGCAGACGCACGAGAACCCCCGGCAGCCGTGAGGCCGCCGGGGGTTCCGTCGTTCCGAGGCGGGATCAGCCGGTGTTCTGCAGCCCCGCCGCGACTCCGTTGACCGCGAGCAGGAGCAGCCGCTGGTTCTGCTCCGTCCCGGATCCGCCCGGGTCGGTGCGGAGCGCCTTCAGCGCGCGCAGCTGCAGGAGCGAGAGCGCGTTGACGTACGGGGTGCGCAGGCGCACCGCCCGGCCGAGCACGCGATGGCCGGTGAGCAGGCTCTCCTCGCCGGTGATCGAGAGCACCCACCGGCGGGTGAGCGCCATCTCGTCGAGCACGAGTCCGGCGAGGTCGTCGCGGGAGTCGAGGGCGAGGTAGCGGCGGGCGATGCCCTCGTCGGTCTTCGCGAGCGACATCTCGACGTTGTCGACCATCGTCGTGAACAGCGGCCAGGAGGCGTACGCCTCGCGGAGCAGGTCCAGGTCGCCGACGGCCTCGAGCGCGCTGCCGAGGCCGAACCAGCCGGTCAGGTTGACGCGCGCCTGGGTCCAGGCGAAGACCCACGGGATCGCGCGCAGGTCCTCGAGCGACTCGACGGACAGGCCGCGGCGGGCCGGACGCGAGCCGAGGGCGAGCAGGCCCACCTCCTCCTGCGGGGTGACCCGGGCGAACCACGGTGCGAAGCCGTCGGCCTTCACGAGCTCGAAGAAGCGGCGGCGCGACTCGCGGTCCATCGTCGCCGCCACCTCGGCGAAGCGCTCCGCGGCGCCGGCGTTGCGCTCGCCGACCGCGGGCGAGGAGGCGAGCAGCGTCGCTCCCGCCACCTGCTCGATGTGCCGCGTGGCGATGTCCGGGTTGCCGTAGCGGGCGAAGATGACCTCGCCCTGCTCCGTCAGCTTGAAGCGGCCGTCCACCGACCCGGGCGGCTGCGCGAGGACGGCGCGGTTGGCCGGCCCGCCGCCGCGGCCGAGCGCTCCGCCGCGGCCGTGGAACAGCGTGAGCACGATGCCCTCATCGGCCGCCCACTGCGCGATGCGCGCCTGCGCGTCGTAGAGCGCGAGCGTCGCCGAGACCGGCCCGACGTCCTTCGACGAGTCGGAGTAGCCGAGCATCACCTCGAGGCGGTTGCCGGTGGCCGCGAGGCGCGCCTGCACCTGGGGGAGGCGGATCATCTCGGCGAGGATGTCGGTCGAGGCGTCGAGGTCGGCGAAGGTCTCGAAGAGCGGGACCGCGTCGATGATCGGCGGCACGCCGTCGGTCGCCGCCTCCGCGAGCTCGAAGACCGTCCTCAGGTCGTCGGCCGACTGCGTGAAGGAGACGATGTAGCGCCTCGCCGCGTCGGTGCCGAAGCGCTCCTGGACCTTCGCGATCGCGCGGAACACCGACAGGACCTCGAGGCCGCGCTCGTCGAGCTCCTCGCCGGCGCGGATCGCCGCGATCGTCTCGCGGTGCACCTTCGAGTGCTGGCGCACCTCGATCTCGGCGAGGTGGAAGCCGAACGTCTCGAGCTGCCAGACGAAGTCCTGGAGGTCGCCGTACGCGGCGCGGACGTCCTCGGCTTCGACCAGCGACTCCTGCAGGGTGCGCAGCTCGGCCAGCAGCTCACCCGCGGCGGAGTAGGCCAGCGGTCCCGCGGTCCGCGTGGCGGCCAGGCGCTCGGCCGCGAACAGCAGGACGCGGCGGTGAGCCTCGTTGGGCGAGCGCTCGGCGATGTCGGCGGCGAGCTCGGGAGCGCGCTCGACGCAGGAGGCCCAGAGCGCCTCGACGGCTGCCGACGGGGGAGTGGTCGACGCGTCGAGGGTCAGCGCGCGGCCCACGCGGCGGGCGACGCGCTCCAGGCCCATGAGGACGTGCTCGGAGGCGATGTCCACCGCCGCGAGGGTCGTCTCGGCGGTGACGAAGGGGTTGCCGTCGCGGTCGCCGCCGATCCAGGTGCCGAGGCGGACGAAGGCCGGTGCGACCGGTGCCCGGGTGCCCGAGCCCTCGCCGAGCAGGGCGTCGTCGAGGCGGCGGTAGACGCGGGGGAGCACCGAGAACAGCGACTCGTCGAAGACGCTCATCGCCGTGCGCACCTCGTCGAGAGGGGTGGGCTTGGACTCGCGCAGCGGAGCGGTGCGCCACAGAGTGTCGACCTCGGCCAGCAGCCGGCGGCGGATCTCCACGAGCACGACGCCGCCCATGCGCGGGTCGTCGCGCTGCTCGAGCAGGTCGCTGATGCGGCGGATGGTCGAGGCCACGGCGCGGCGGCGGGCCTCGGTCGGGTGCGCCGTCAGGACCGGGCGGAACTCCAGTCGGGACAGGCGCGCGAACGCCTCGTCCTCCCCGAGCTCCCCGGTCAGCCGGCGCATCGAGGCGAGGATCGAGTCCTCGGGCGACTGCGCACCGGCGTCGGCCTCACGGCGGCGCAGCACGCGGACGCGGTGGAACTCCTCCGCCACGTTCACGAGGTGGAAGTAGCAGGTGAAGGCCCGGGCGACCTCCTCGGCGCGCTCGAGCGTGAGCGAGGCGACGAACTCCTCCGCCTCCGCGGTCCCGGCCGCGTCGCCGCTGTCGTAGGCGCTGATCGTGAGCGCGCGCAGGCGCTCCACGTCCTCGTAGAGGGAGGGCTCGCCCGACTCGCGGAGGACCTGACCGAGCAGCTCGCCCAGCAGATGGACGTCGGCGCGGATCCTCTCGTCGAGCGGAGGCGCGGTCGTCCCGTCGGCGGAGGAGGGAGCGGTGGCGGAGGCGGGTGCTGCAGGCGCGGCGGACGCGTCGGAGAACGGAGGCACGGGAGAGACCTTAGCGGCGGTGCGTATCGAGCACATGACGCCTGCGTCACGATCCGAACTGGAATGATCGAGGGGTGACCGTGACAACCGCACCCCTCGCTCCCGCCGTCCAGACCGAGCAGGCGGCACCTCATGTCGTCGTGCTGTTCGGCGCCGTCGGCGATCTGGCCCGGCGCAAGCTCATCCCGGGGATGGCCCACCTCGCGCTCTCGTCCCTCGCGCCGGACCTGCAGATCGTCGGCACCTCGCTCGAGGAGCACGACGACGCCTCGTTCCGCGCGTTCGCGAAGCTGGCCTACGACGAGTTCGGGAGCCGCTCCCTGACGCCGGCGCAGTGGGACGAGTTCGCGTCCAAGCTCCGCTACGTCCCTCAGTCCGCCGGACCGGCCGCCCTGGCCGCCGCCGTGACCGACGCCGAGGCGGTCCTCGGTCCGGACGTGAGCCGGCTGCACTACCTCAGCGTCCCGCCCAGGGCCGCGCTCTCGGTCGTGCGGATGCTCGCCGAGGCCGGGCTGGTCGAGCGATCGCGCATCATCATGGAGAAGCCGTTCGGCGTCGACCTCGAGAGCGCTGTCGTCCTCAACGCGGAGCTCCACGAGACCTTCAGCGAGGAGCAGATCTTCCGGATCGACCACTTCCTCGGCAAGGAGCCGGCGCAGAACATCCTCGCCTTCCGCTTCGCGAACGGCCTCTTCGAGCCGATCTGGAACCGCAACTTCATCGATCACGTCCAGATCGACATCCCCGAGCGCCTCACGCTCGACCGCCGAGCGGAGTTCTACGAGTCCACCGGTGCGTACAAGGACATGGTCGTCACCCACCTCTTCCAGGTGCTGGCGTTCATGGCGATGGAGCCGCCCACCGCGCTGGAGCCCCAGGCCATCAGCGAGGAGAAGAACAAGGTCTTCCGCTCGATGCGCCCGCTGAACCCCGAGAACGTGGTGCGAGGCCAGTACATCGGCTACCGCGACGAGCCGGGCGTCGCCGCCGACTCCGAGACCGACACCTTCGTCGCACTGAAGTGCGAGATCGACAACTGGCGCTGGGCCGGAGTGCCGTTCTACCTCCGCACAGGCAAGCGGATGGCCGAGGGCCAGCGCATCATCTCGATCGCCTTCCGCGAGCCGCCGAAGAGCATGTTCCCGCAGGGCTCCGGAGTCGGCGCACACGGCCCGGACCACCTCACCTTCGACCTGGCGGACGCCTCGAAGGTCTCGCTCTCGTTCTACGGCAAGCGCCCCGGTCCCGGTATGCGGCTCGACAAGCTGAGCATGCAGTTCGCGCTCCAGGAGACCGATCGCGCAGGCGACGCGCTCGAGGCCTACGAGCGCCTGATCCTCGACGCGATGCGCGGGGACCACACGCTGTTCACCACGGCGGAGGGCATCGAGCGGCTCTGGGAGGTCTCCGCGCCCCTCCTGCAGGATCCGCCGCCCGTCCGTCTCTATGCGCCCGGCTCCTGGGGGCCGAACGCGATCCACCAGCTGATCGCGCCGCACGCCTGGCGCCTTCCGTTCGAGCGGGTCTGGCGCGACAAGCGCTGACCGGGCCGCAGTGCGCCCCGCCTAGGCTGGGCGCATGGCGCGCACCGGTGAGGACCGGATCTGGACGGTCCCGAACGTCCTCAGCATGGTGCGCCTGGCCCTGGTGCCGGTGTTCCTCGTGCTCGTGGTCCTCGGCGAGGACGCGCTCGCACTCCTGACCCTCGTCGTCTCGAGCCTCACCGACTACCTCGACGGCTGGATCGCGCGCCGCTTCGACCAGATGACGCGCCTCGGCCGCGTCCTCGATCCGGCCGCCGACCGCCTCTACATCTTCGCCACCGTCCTGGGCCTCGCGGCCCGCGGCCTGGTGCCCTGGTGGCTGGTCGCCGTGCTGCTGGCCCGCGACCTCGTGCTCGTGGTCCTGGCGGTCGTCCTGGCGAACAACGGCTACGGACCGCTTCCCGTGCACCACCTGGGCAAATTCGCGACCTTCTGCCTCTTCTACGCCCTCCCGCTGATCATGCTGGGGCAGGCGTTCCCGGCCCTCGCGCCCGCCTCCCTCCCCATCGCCTGGGCCTTCGCGCTGTGGGGCGCGTTCCTCTACTGGTGGGCCGGGATCGTCTACGCCGTCCAGACGCGGGACCTCGTCCTGGGGGTCCGCACAGGTGCTCAGGGGTCCGACGAGGGTCACGATTCGGATACGCTGACCTGACAGGAGGTACGTCTTGGTCGAGCCCGTCGGTGGAGCATCATCCGCCCAGCACAATTCCGTTCCCGGTGAGCCGTCGACGGAGACGACTCTGACGTTCACCGACGACATCGGCGCCCAGCTCGCCGCGCTCGACAACCGCGCGTCCCGCGAGGAGGCCGAGGCCGTCGGCGCACTGCCCTCCGGCTCCGCGCTGCTGGTCGTGCGCCGCGGACCGAACACCGGCGCCCGCTTCCTCCTCGACACCGACTCCACGACGGTCGGCCGCCACCCCGACGCGGGCATCTTCCTCGACGACGTCACGGTCTCGCGTCGGCACGCCGAGTTCGTCCGCCGCGGCACGGCGTTCGAGGTCCACGACCTCGGCTCGCTGAACGGCACCTACTTCGACGGGGTCCGGATCGAGTCCGCGATCCTCACCGACGGCTCCGAGGTGCAGGTCGGCAAGTTCCGTCTCACCTTCTACGCGTCCCGCGCCGACCTCGTCGCCGCTCCGGACGCGTGAGCCGTGGGCCGCTCCTCCGCGCGCGCCCTCCCCACCGGCTCCGCCGCTCTGCTGAGCATCGGGCAGGTGCTGGCCAGGCTGACCACTGAATTCCCGGACGTGACCCCGTCCAAACTGCGCTTCCTCGAGGAGCAGGGGCTCGTCTCGCCGGCCCGCACCGACTCCGGCTACCGCAAGTTCTCGGGCTCCGACGTCGAGCGGCTCCGGATGATCCTCGCGCTGCAGCGCGACCACTACCTCCCCCTCAAGGTCATCCGCGGGTACCTCGACGACATCGACGCCGGACGCGAGCCCGCCCTGCCGGCCGGCGTCGGGGGTCCGAGCGCCTCGCTCCTCGGCCCCGCCACGCGGTTGACCCGCGAGGGCCTCGCGGCCGAGTCCGGTGCGACGCCCGCTCTCGTCCAGGAGGCCATCGCCGCCGGGCTCGTGCGGGGCGGCGACGTGTTCGGAGACGAGGCCGTGACGACGCTCAGGGCGCTCGTCGAGCTGGGGCGGTCGGGCATCGAGCCCCGCCACCTCCGACCGCTCCGCGTCGCGGTCGAGCGCGAGATGTCGCTCATCGAGAGCGTCGTCGCCTCCAGCGCCCGCCGCGGAGAGGCCTCGGGATCCGCCGGAGCCGCCGAGAACGCAGTGGGCCTCGCGACCCAGCTGGGCACGATCCGCGGGGCGATGGTCCGCAGCGCCCTGTCGCGGATCGCCCGCTCGTGAGGGCCGCACCGCCGGCGGACGGACGGCCGGGGCGACACGCCGCGGCGCCGAGGCCGATGTCGTTTACTCGGCCTGCGCCGGTCGGTACGGTAGGGAGCGCGTTCGGAGGATCCGGCGTCCGGATCCGAGAGGCACAGGGATGAGAGAAGTCAGCCGCGACGTCAGCGGCCAGCGCGACCTCGTCCTGTTCACCGACGGACTGCCCGAGCTCGACGCCGACGCGGGCTACCGCGGGGCCGTCGCGGCCCGCGCCGCGGGGATCACCTACCGGCAGCTCGACTACTGGGCGCGGACCGAGCTCGTCGAGCCGACCGTGCGCGGCGCGTCCGGCTCCGGCACGCAGCGCCTCTACGGCTTCCGCGACATCCTCGTGCTGAAGCTGGTCAAGCGCCTCCTCGACACCGGGATCTCGCTCCAGCAGATCCGCACGGCGGTCAACCAGCTCCGCGAGTCCGGGGTCGACGACCTCGCGCAGACGACGCTGATGAGCGACGGCGCGAGCGTCTACCTCTGCACCTCGAACGACGAGGTCATCGACCTGCTCAGCCGCGGCCAGGGCGTCTTCGGCATCGCCGTCGGCAAGGTCCTCCGCGAGGTCGAGTCGAGCCTCGTCGAGCTCGACCACCAGTCGGTCGACCCGGGCGACGAGCTCGCCCAGCGGCGCGCCTCCCGCCGCGTCGGCTGACCGCCGGCGTCTCACGACTCAGCAGCGTCCCCGGGGACTCCCGTGTCTCCTCCGCTCGCTCAGCCGATCAGGAGCGGGCGCCGCCCGACTGTCGAGTTTCCACGCCGGGCAGACACGCCGAGCGTCCGCCGACACCGCTCCCGTCACGGCTCGACCAGCGGGCACCGCCCGCGTCTCGAGACCCTGAGCCGGATGCGTCCGGCGGACCCGCGCCCCTAGGTCGCGGCGGGGACCTGCTCGCCGATGCGACCGGTGCGGATGACGCGGTCGAGCAGCAGGTCGAAGTTGTGCGCCATCTCCTGGGCGCTCTCTCCGGGCCAGACGTGGACGGGCTTCGCCGCGCCTTGCGCCTGCTGGAGAGACGTGCGCTCCGGGAGCTGCGGGCTGAGGACGAGCGGCCCGAACATGTCACGCAGCTCCTTGATCCGGAACTGGTGCTCCAGCGACTGGACGCGGGCCCGGTTGACGATGATGCCCAGCGGCTGGAGGCGCGGGCTGAGTCCGCGGCGGATCTCCTCGATCGCCCGGAGCGCCCTGTCGGCGGCGGCCACCGAGAACAGGCCCGGCTCCGTGACGACGGCGACGCGGTCGCTCGCGGCCCACGCCGTGCGCGTGAGGGCGTTGAGCGAGGGGGCGCAGTCGATCAGCACGAGGTCGTAGTCGGCCTCGACGCTCGCGAGGGCCTCCTCGAGCTTCCAGATGTCGCGGATGCTGGGGTGCGGCCCGTCGAAGTTGATCGCGGAGGGGCTGCCGATCAGCACGTCGATCGTGCCGTGGTGCTCCTTGGTCCAGCCGGAGGGGGCGATCGCCGAGCGGACGATCTTCTCCTTCGGCGACGTCAGGACGTCGGCGATGTTGAGGTGGCCGGCGACGTTGATGTCCATTCCGGTCGACACGTCGGACTGAGGGTCGAGGTCGACGACCAGCGTTCGCAGGCCCTTCGAGAACGCCGCGGATGCAAGGCCGAGCGTCACCGTGGTCTTGCCGACGCCGCCCTTGAGGGAGCTCACGCTGAGTACATGCATGGCTGACTACTTTACGTTCCTCCGGGCGGCAGAACCTAACCGTTCGCTGCACGCGCCGTCCGCGCCGCTTCCGGGGGCGGGCTGCACTAGCAGTCGGGGCGCGCTCCGACCAAGCCGCCCGGCGCGATCCGGGCCCGCCGGTACACTCGTCCTGAGCGGAAGGAGGCTCGTTCGCATGGATGAGCGCAACGACGAACAGCCCGACACCGGCACCGGTCCCACGCCGCGGACCGCCATGGACGCGGCTCGGGAATCGGGACAGTACTCCCCGCGAGCGAACGACACCGCTCCGACCCTCCTGCCCGACGGCGTGCGGATCACGCCGCCCGGCCCGCGGCGCCGCTCCACCGCCCCCGCTCCGGTCGAGGACGAGGACGCGATCGACGTCGGCCGCCTCGGCCTGCCGCCCTCGCGCTCGCACGCTCTCGTGCCGCCGGAGCCGAGTCCTGCTCCGACCCCCGCACCGGCTCCCGCGCACCCGTCTGTCGCGAACGGACCGGTCTCGGCGGGGATCCCCGCTCGAGCGGAGTCCGCCGAGAAGCCCGCGGCGTCCGAGTCCGTGGGGGAGCCCGCCGCCGTCCCCACCCGCCGCGACCGCCTCCGCGCCGAGTCCTCGAGCGCCGCTCCCGCCCCGTCCACGCCGAGTGCCGCCGTCCCGGAGTCGGCGTCGATGCTCACCCCGGACAGGCTCCTGGAGGTCAACCGCAAGACCCGCCCCGCTCCCACGGGGGGCTGGCACCGCTTCCTGTACGGCCTCACCTTCCACACGGTCAACCTCGGCGACTCCGCTAAGGTGAAGGCCTGGAAGGCGATGGACGAGCGGATCGGCCGGCAGTTCGAGGGCGGCACCCGCTTCGTCCCGGTGATGACCCGCAAGGGCGGCGTCGGCAAGACGACGGTCACGACGCTCCTGGGCATGGCCCTCGCCGACGCTCGCGAGGACCGCATCATCGCGGTCGACGCGAACCCCGACCGCGGCACCCTGGCCGAGCGCGTCCCCAAGCAGACGCGGGCGACCGTCCGCGACGTCGTGAACCGCGCGGCCGGCGTGACCGGGTTCACCGAGTTCTCGACGATGGTCTCCCGCGACGAGACCCGCCTCGACGTCCTCGCCTCCGACACCGATCCGCAGCTCTCCGAGGCCTTCGACGAGGACGACTACAACGTGGTCGCCGACCTGGTCGAGCGCTTCTACTCGATCATGCTCACCGACTGCGGCACGGGCATCGTGCACTCGGTGATGCGGCCCACGCTGCAGCGCGCCGACACGGTGGTGATCGTCTCGGGCGGCAGCGTCGACGAGGCCCGCCTCGCCTCCGAGACCCTCACCTGGCTGGACGCGAACGGCTACGGCGCCCTCGTGCGCAACGCGGTCGTCGCGCTCAACACGGCGACGCAGGGCACGAGCCTGGTGAAGCTGGAGGAGATCGAGTCTCACTTCCGCTCCCGCGTCCGGGACATCGTCCGCATCCCCTACGACCCGGTGCTCGCCGCCGGCTCCGTGGTGAAGTGGGAGCAGCTGCGCGAGGGGACGAAGGACGCCGCTCGCCTTCTCGCCGCGCTCGTGGTCGAGGGCATGCCGGTCCGACGTGTCTGAGCCCCGGGGCTCCGAAGCGGCGTCCGCCGCGTTCCAGGACCGCACCGACGGACCCGACGCGTCCACCGACGCCTTCGATCTGATCGTCATCGGGGCCGGCTCCGGCAACTCGATCGTCGGTCCGGAGTTCGACGGCCTGCGGGTCGCGATCCTCGACGACGGCGAGTGGTTCGGCGGCACCTGCCTCAACGCCGGCTGCATCCCGACGAAGATGTTCGTCCATGTCGCCGACGTGGTCACCGACGTCGACCAGGGCGGCCCGATCGGCGTCCACTCCCGCCTCCGCCGCCCCGAGTGGGCCGAGGTGCGCGACCGGGTCTTCGGCCGGATCGACGCGATCAGCGGGGGCGGGTTCGAGTACCGCGATCAGCGCTCCCCGAACGTGACCGTCCTCCGCGAGAGCTTCGGCTTCGAGTCGCTCGGAGACGGCGACCGCCCGCACGTCCTCGTCAGCGCCAGCGGTGCCCGCATCAGCGCACCGCAGGTGGTCGTGGCCGCAGGCTCGCGACCCAGGCCGCTTCTCGCGGCGTACGAGCCCGACCCCCGGATCCAGGACTCCTCCTCGGTGATGCGGCTCGACGAGCTCCCCGAGCGGATGCTGATCCTCGGCGGCGGCGCGGTGGCCGTCGAGTTCGCCCACGTCTTCTCCTCCTTCGGCACTGCAGTGACCGTCGCCGTCCGCGGCGACCGCCTCCTCCGCGCCCTCGACGAGGACGTCTCGCGCCGGTTCACCGGGATCGCCGCCGAGCGGTACACCGTGCTCACCGGAGTGAGCGCCGAGAGCGTCGACACCCGCCCCGACGGCCTCCGCGTCACCCTCAGCGACGGCGCGACGGTCGAGACCGACCTGCTGCTCGTCGCCCTCGGCCGCGACCCCAACAGCGACACGGTCGCCGCCGCCTCCGTCGGGATCGACCTGCACGAGGACGGCCGGATCAGCGTCGACACCGAGCAGCGCGTGCTCTCCGGCGGCCGCCCCGTGCCCGGCCTCTTCGCCCTCGGCGACGTGTCGTCCCGCTGGCAGCTCAAGCACGTCGCCAACCACGAGGCGCGCCTCGTGGCGCACAACCTCCTGCATCCGGGGGAGCTGCTCTCGAACACCCTCTCCCCGGTGCCCGGCGCGATCTTCGCCCACCCGCAGATCGCCCACTTCGGACTCACCGCGGCCGAAGCGCGGGACCAGGGCCTGGACGTCGTCACCGTCACCCAGGAGTACGGCTCCACCGCCTTCGGTTGGGCGCTCGAGGACGACTCCAGCGCCTGCCTCCTGGTCGTCGGACTCGACGGCGCCCTCCTCGGCGCGCACATCATCGGGCCGCAGGCCAGTATCCTCATTCAGCCGCTCGTCCAGGCCGCCAGCGCCGGCACCGGAATCCGCGGACTCGCCCGCAGCCAGTACTGGCCGCACCCCGCAGCGAGCGAAGTCGTCGAGAACGCCCTCCTGAGCGCGGAGGAGGCCCTGAGGGAGCGCACCACATGACCGAACGCCAGATCCGCATCTTCGGGGACCCGGTGCTGAAGACCCCGTCCACGACCATCGAGACGGTCGACGCCGGCGTCCGCGGCCTCGTCGAGGACCTCGTCGACAGCGTCCGCCCGCCCGGACGCGCCGGCGTCGCAGCCCCCCAGATCGGCGTCAACCTCCGCGCCTTCAGCTACAACGTCGACGGCGTCATCGGCTACATCCTCAACCCCGAGATCGTCGAGCTCAGCGGAGACCCGCAACCGGTCGACGAGGGCTGCCTCTCCGTCCCGAACCTCTGGTACCCCGCGATCCGCTACCCCCACGCGAAGGTCCGCGGCACCGACCTCGACGGCAACGAGATCGTCCTCGAAGGCGACGGCCTCATGGCCCAAGCCCTCCAGCACGAATGCGACCACCTCGACGGACGTCTCTACCTCGACCGCCTCTCCAAGGACGACCGCCGCGCCGCCATGAAGGCCGTCCGCGAATCCGACTGGTTCTGAGTGGGATTCCGAGCCGGTCCCTGCCCGGCTCGGCGCGGTCGGCTCTTCGAGGTGGGAGCGCTCTGTAGAGCGTGTCGCGTTCCGCCGACGGGAAAGCGCTGGGACGCGCTTTCCCGGATAAGGCGGCGTTGAGGGGGAGCCGGTCCCTGCCCGGCTCCGCGCGGTCGGCTCTGCGAGGTGGTGCGTTTCGTGGAGCGTGTCGCGTTCCGCCGACGGGAAAGCGCTGGGACGCGCTTTCCCGGATACGGCGGTGTTGATGGGGGAGCCGGTCCCTGCCCGGCTCCGCGCGGTCGGCTCTGCGAGGTGGTGCGTTCCGTGGAGCGTCCTGCGTTACGCCGACGGTGAAGCGCTGGCACGCGCTTCACCGGATACGGCTGCGTCGGGTTCGGAGCGGGTTCTGCGCGACTCGCGCGGGGGGCGCGCGTCAGCGGAGGGAGATGCCCTCGGTGGCGGGGGCGGCGGAGTAGACGGCGGCGATGGTGTCGGCGAAGTCGGCGAGAATGACGTTCCGCTTGATGCTCATCTTCGGAGTCAGGTGACCGCTCGCCTCCGTGAACTCGGTCGGGAGGATCACGAACTTGCGGATCGACTCCGCACGGGACACGCGCTCGTTCGCCGCGTCGACGGCCCGCTGCACCTCGGCCAGAACGACCGGGTTCACGGCCGCGTCCTCGAGCGAGAGACCCCTGTCCTGCCCGTTGTTCGCGAGCCACGTCGGCAGCATCTCCGAGTCGAGCGTGACCAGTGCGGCGATGAACGGCCGCTGATCGCCGACGACGACGACCTGTCCGACCAGCGGATTCGCGCGGATCGGATCCTCCAGCGCCGCCGGAGCGACGTTCTTGCCGCCGGCGGTGACGATGATCTCCTTCTTCCGCCCGGTGACGCGCAGATACCCGTCCTCGTCCAGCGTTCCGAGATCGCCCGTGCGGAACCACTCGCCGTCGAACGACTCGGCCGTCGCCGCCTCGTTGTTCCAGTAGCCGCCGAAGACGTCGATGCCGCGCACCTGGATCTCGCCGTCGCCCGCGATCCGGATCGAGACCCCGGGCATCGCCGGGCCCACCGAGCCGATCTTGAACCGCTCGGTGCGGTTGACCGTGGCGGGCGCCGTCGTCTCGGTGAGGCCGTAGCCCTCGAGGATCTTGATGCCGAGGCTGTGGAAGAAGTGGCCGAGCCGGTCGCCCAGCGGCGCGGAGCCGGACACAGCGAAGCGGACGTTCCCGCCCATGGCGGTGCGCAGCTTCGAGTAGACGAGCCGGTCGAAGAGGAGGAACTGCAGCTTCAGCGCGAGCGGCACCGAGCCCGCCTCGAGCGCCATCGAGTGGGCGACGGCGACATCGGCCGCGCGGCGGAAGATCTTCCCCTTGCCTCCGGCCTCGGCCTTCTGCTCGGCCGAGTTGTAGACCTTCTCGAACACGCGCGGCACGGCCAGGAGGAACGTCGGCTTGAAGGACCCGAGCGAGGGGAGCAGCTGCCTCGTGTCGGCCTGGTGCCCCACCTTCACCCCGCCGTGCACGCAGAGGATCGCGATGAAGCGGGCGAACACGTGTGCCGTGGTGATGAACAGCAGCGTCGACGCGCCGGGCTGATGGATCAGCTCCGTCAGGGCGACCGCCGAGTTGCGGCTGAGCTCGACGAAGTTCGAGTGCCGGATGATGCAGCCCTTGGGGCGGCCGGTGGAGCCGGAGGTGTAGATGATCGTCGCGATATCGGTACCGGTCGCCAGTGAGCGGCGGCGCTCGATCTCGGCGTCCGGCACGTCGACGCCGCGCGCGACGAGCTTGTCCAGATCACCCAGCCCGATCTGCCAGGCGAGGCGGACCTCGGGCAGGTCGGCGCGGATCTCGTCGAAGCGGGCGAAGTGCTCGGGGGTCTCGACGATCACGGCGTGCGCGCCGGAATCGGCGAGGTTCCACTGCACCTGCGCGGGGGAGGAGGTCTCGTACACCGGGACGAGGACCCCGCCGGCGAACCAGACGGCGAAGTCGATCAGCGTCCACTCGTAGCGCGTCCTGCAGATCAGCCCGACCTTCTCGCCCGGCTCGAGGCCGGCGGCGACGAAGCCCTTCGCGAGGGCCGTGACCTGGTCGAGGAACTCCTGCGCCGTCACGTCGCGCCAGCCCTCGCCGTCGGGAAGCGCGAAGAGCGGCCGGTCGGGCGTCTCGCGGACGCGGTCCAGCAGGAGGGCGGTCGTGTTGGCCTGGGGATCGGCCGGAACCACCAGGGGGGAATCGAACTGGTCCACGGCAACTCCTTCGGTACCTGAATGAACGTCGTCTCCACCCTACCGGCGCGGCGCAAGCTGTGGATCCGTTCAGGGTAACGATCCAGCGGTGGCTCCGCGAGGAGGTCCGACACGCGTCGCCGGGTCTCGCCGCTGAGCCGCACCGGAGCGCTCGCGGTCACTACACTCGTCCTGGCCGCCGCTCAGGGCGGTCCGCCGACGCTGCCGCGCCGGTGGCGACGGGAAGGCGGTTCGCGTGCACGCGATCGGGATCGACATCGGCGGCACGAAGATCGCCGGAGCCCTGGTCGACGAGTTCGGGGGGATCCTCCGCGAGGACCGCCGGCCCACTCCTGCCGGGCACCCCGAGCTGATCGTCGACGTCGTGGTCGAGATGGTCGAGCATCTGCGCTCCGGCCTGCTCCCGGGGGACGTCGCCGCGGTCGGAGTCGCCGCCGCCGGCTTCATCGACGCCTCGCAGTCGATCGTCTACTACGCCCCGAACATCAACTGGCGCAACGAGCCCTTCCGCGAGAAGCTCTCGGCCCGCATCGACCTGCCGATCATCATCGAGAACGACGCGAACGCCGCAGGCTGGGCCGAGTTCCGCTACGGCTCCGGCCGCCTCGTCAGCGACATGCTGATGCTCACCATCGGCACCGGAGTGGGCGGCGCGATCGTCATCAACGACCGGCTCCTGCGCGGCGGCTTCGGAGCCGCGGCCGAGATCGGGCACATGCGCGTCGTCCCCGGAGGCCTGCCCTGCGGGTGCGGCGCCCGCGGCTGCATCGAGCAGTACGGCTCGGGCCGCGCGCTCCAGCGCTTCGCCGGCGAGCTCGCCGACGCGGGCGGGATCGGCCAGGGCATCGCCGACGCCCGCGCCCGCAACGGCGGCGAGCTGAACGGCCGCCTCATCTCCGAGCTGATCACTGCAGGCGACCTGGGCGCCCTCGCGGCGCTGCGCCAGCTCGGCCACTGGCTGGGCGAGGCGGCGGCCAGCCTGAGCGCGGTCCTCGACCCGCAGATGTTCGTCATCGGCGGCGGAGTGGCGCAGGCCGGCGATCTCCTGCTGGACCCCATCCGCCAGGCCTACCTCGACAACCTCCCCGCCCGGGGCTACCACCCCGAGCCCGAGTTCCGCATCGCGGAGCTCGTCAACGACGCCGGAGTCGTGGGGGCCGCCGACCTGGCGCGCCTGCACGCGAGCTCCCTCTAGCGGCACCCGCCGCACCCGATCCGCCGCACCGCCGAGGAGCCCGATGTTCTACTGGTTCATGAAGCACATCGTCGCGGGCCCGCTCCTGAAGACGATCTTCCGCCCGTGGGTGGTCGGCGCCGAGAAGGTGCCGCAGAACGGCGGCGTGATCCTCGCGAGCAACCACCTCTCGTTCATCGACTCTGTGATCCTCCCGCTGGTGATCGAGCGGAACATGGTGTTCCTCGCCAAGAGCGACTACTTCACCGGCAAGGGCCTCAAGGGCTGGGCGACGCGGACGTTCTTCACCGCGACGGGGATGCTGCCGATCGACCGCTCCGGCGGCAAGGCGTCCGAGGCCTCGCTCAACACGGGGCTGCGCGTCCTCGCGGGCGGCCACGCCCTGGGCATCTATCCCGAGGGCACGCGCAGCCCCGACGGCCGCATGTACCGCGGCCGCACCGGAGTCGCCCGCATGGTCCTCGAGGCAGGCGTGCCCGTCATCCCGGTCGCCATGATCGACACCGCGCGCATCATGCCCATCGGCAAGCGCCTGCCGAAGCTCGGCCGCATCGGCATCGTGTTCGGGGAGCCGCTCGACTTCAGCCGCTTCGAGGGCATGGAGGGCGACCGCTTCATCCTCCGCTCGATCACCGACGAGATCATGTACGAGCTCCTCGCCCTGAGCGGCCAGGAGTACCTCGACGTCTACGCGACGTCGGTCAAGGAGAAGCGCGCGGCACTCACCCGCTGAGCGCCCGCTCGACGCCGGGGCCCCCTCCCGGCCGAGCACCCTGCCAGGCGATAAGCTCGTCAACCGCTGCCGTCCGTCCGGACGGAAGCCCTCCGCGCGCCGCTGGCGCCCGTCAGAACCGGGAACACCCTCGTGGTCATCGATCCGAACGAACCGTACGTCCTCGCCGCCCCCTCCGTGGTCGCCGGCCTGGACTATTGGCGCGAGCTCGAGATCAAGCAGCAGCCGCAGTGGCCCGACGCGGAGGCCGTGCGAGCGGCGTCCGCCGAGGTGGCCGCGCTGCCTCCGCTGGTCTTCGCCGGCGAGGTGGACCAGCTGCGCGAGCGTCTCGGAGCCGCGGCCCGCGGCGAGGCGTTCCTCCTGCAGGGCGGCGACTGCGCCGAGACCTTCGCCGGAGCGACCGCCGAGCAGATCCGCAACCGCGTGAAGACCGTGCTGCAGATGGCCGTCGTCCTGACCTACGGCGCGAGCATGCCCGTCATCAAGATGGGCCGGATGGCCGGGCAGTTCGCGAAGCCCCGCTCGAGCGACCTCGAGACCCGCGGCGACGTGACCCTGCCCGCGTACCGCGGCGACATCGTCAACGGCTACGACTTCACTCCGGAGTCGCGCGCCGCGGACCCCCGCCGCATCGTGCAGGGCTACCACACCGCCGCCTCGACGCTGAACCTGATCCGCGCCTTCACGCAGGGCGGATTCGCCGACCTGCGCCTCGTCCACTACTGGAACAAGGGCTTCACCGAGAACCCGCAGAACCAGCGCTACGAGCAGCTGGCCCGCGAGATCGACCGCGCGGTCAAGTTCATGGTGGCGTGCGGGGCCGACTTCGAGGGCATGAAGCGCACCGAGTTCTACACCGGCCACGAGGGCCTGCTGATGGACTACGAGCGCCCCATGACGCGCATCGACTCACGGACCGGCACGCCGTACAACACCTCCAGCCACTTCATCTGGATCGGCGAGCGCACCCGTGAGCTCGACGGTGCGCACGTCGACTTCCTGTCGCGCGTGCGCAACCCGATCGGCGTGAAGCTCGGCCCGTCGACCACGCCCGAGACGATGCTCGAGCTGATCGACAAGCTCGACCCCGAGCGGGAGCCGGGTCGCCTCACCTTCATCACCCGCATGGGTGCCGGGAGGATCCGCGACGCGCTCCCGCCGCTGCTCGAGGCCGTCAAGCGCAGCGACGCCCTGCCGCTGTGGGTGACCGACCCGATGCACGGCAACGGGCTGACGACGCCGACCGGCTACAAGACCCGTCGCTTCGACGACGTGGTCGACGAGGTCAAGGGCTTCTTCGAGGCGCACCGCACCGCGGGGACGCACCCCGGCGGCATCCACGTCGAGCTCACGGGCGACGACGTCACCGAGTGCCTCGGCGGCTCGGAGCACATCGACGAGGCGACGCTCGCCACCCGGTACGAGTCGGTCTGCGACCCGCGCCTCAACCACATGCAGTCGCTCGAGCTCGCGTTCCTGGTGGCGGAGGAGCTCCGGGGCCGCGCGATCTGAGCACGACCGCCGGTCGAGTCCCCGCCGGGGAGCTCGACCGGCGGCGTCAGGTGGTGATGGTGATCGACAACTGGATCGTCGTGCCGCGCTGGACGAGATCGCCGGCCTTATTGGACTGGTTCGTGACCTTGGTCAGCTCGTTCGGCGCCGCGTCGATCAGCGGGCCGAGCGTCGTCAGGGAGTAGCTCCACGACAGGTCCGCCGCCTCGAGGGCCGCCTTCGCCTCGTCGCGGTTCATCCCCACGACGTCCGGCACCGCGACCGGCTCGGGCCCCTTCGACACGACGACCGAGACGGTGTCGCCGGTCACGGCGGGTGCCTCCGGGTTCGCCTGCGTGAGGACGACGCCCGCGGCCACGGTGTCGCTCCAGTCCTCGCCGCTGCGGTCGAGGGCGAGACCGGCAGCCTCCGCCTTCGCCGTCGCGTCGTCGATCGAGAGGCCGACGACGTTCGGGATCGGTCCGAGGCTCACGACCATCGCGATGGTGCTGGTCTCCGACATCGTCTCGGGCAGCGCCGATCCGTCCGGCAGCGAGGCGGAGACGACCACACCCGCGTCGACGTCGGCGTCGAAGATCTTCGAGACGTCGCCGACGGTGAAGGACCCGCCCGTCACCGCGGCTGCCGCGTCCGCCTCCGAGAGGCCGGCGAGCGAGGGGACCGGCAGCTGGCGCGGCCCGCTCGAGACGGTCAGGGTGATGACGGAGCCCTTGTGGACCCCCTGCCCGCCGGGCGGATCGGAGCTCACCACCGTCCCCGCGGGCACGGTGAGGTCGGGCGTCTCCTGCGGCTGCACCTCGAAGCCCTGCGCCTGCAGCTGGGCCGTCGCGTCCTGCTGCGACTGGCTGACGACGTCCGGGATCGACACGATCGCCCCGGGCCCCTCGCCGAACCACCAGGCCGTCCCGCCGCCGATGAGCGCCAGGAGGAGCACGACCACCGTGAGCAGGACGCCGCGGCGCCGTCGGACGCGGCGCCTGCTCGCGAGCCGGGCGACCGTGTCGTCGTCCTCGTCGACCACGAGCACCGCTCCGGGCGCCGGCGCCGGGTCGAAGACCGACGTCTGCCCGGCCTCCGCCGGATCGAAGACGGCCGTCGCCGGCGCCGGATCGGCGACGGGCGCCGGGAGCGGGGTGACCGCCTGCGTGTCGCCGCGGCGGTCGCTCGGCGTGATGCCCATGAGCCGCTCGGCCTCGAGGAGCTGGGCGAGCATGACGCCGGCGTCGCGGGGCCGCATGTCCGGGTCGCGCTCGGTCGCCCAGAGGACGAGCTCGTCGAGCGAGGTGGGCACGGAGGCGACCGTCGCGCTGGGGTACGGGACGGAGTCGTTCGCGTGCTGGTAGGCGATCTGCATCGGCTGCTCGCCCGTGAAGGGCTGCTGGCCGGTGAGCATCTCGTAGATCATGATCCCGATGGCGTAGATGTCGCTGCGGGTGTCGGCGGTGCCGCGCGTGACCAGCTCGGGGGAGAGGTAGGCGATCGTGCCGAGGAGGGCCTGGCCGGAGGCGGTGTTGGCGGAGGCGGCGCGCGCGAGGCCGAAGTCGCCGATCTTGATCCGGCCGTCGTCGGCGAGGAGCACGTTCTCGGGCTTGAGGTCGCGGTGGAGGATCCCGGCGCGGTGCGCGGCGGCGAGCCCCGAGAGCACGGAGTGCATGATGTCCACGACCTGCTGGGCGGTCAGCCGGCCGCGCTCCTTGAGCAGGTCGCGCAGGGTGATCCCGGGGAGGTACTCCATCACCAGGTAGGCCATGTCCGAGTCCTGGCCCTGATCGAAGACGCTGACCACGTTCGGGTGGGCGAGACGGGCGGCGGAGCGCGCCTCCTGGACGAAGCGGTTCTTGAACGTCGCGTCGTCGGAGAGGTGGCCGTGCATGACCTTCATCGCCACGCGGCGCTCGAGGCGCTGGTCGTGCGCGAGGTACACCGTCGCCATGCCGCCGCGGGCGATCCTCGAGCGCACCTCGTACCGGCCGTCGACGAGACGGCCGAGGAGAGGGTCGAGCTGGCTGGTGGTCACGCGACGAGTCTAGGCAAGACCCCCGGGGGAACCGGTGAGCGACGCCCGGGCGGCGCAGGACGGGATCGGCACCTTCTCCGGGGCACCCGCAGTTGGCGGCCCCCCGGGCTCGTGGCAGTCTTGTCGCGTGACCGACTCGTCCGCTGCCCCCGCCACCTCGACCGATTCCGAGCTCGAGTGGCTGACCGTCCCCGACCTCGTCGAGCTGACCGGGCTCGGCGCCGGCCGGGTCCGCCGCCTCCTCGAGGAGCGCCACCTGCTCGGCACCCGCCGCGACGGCGTGCTGAAGGTGCCCGCTCTCTTCCTCCGCGGCGGGGAGCCGATGAGCGAGATCCGCGGCACCGCGATCCTGCTCTCCGACTCCGGCTTCACCGACGACGAGGCGGTCGACTGGATGCTGACGGTCGAGGAGAGCCTGGGCACGAGCCCGATCGTCGCCCTCCGCGCCGGCCGGAAGGCCGAGGTCCGGCGGGTCGCCCAGGCGCTGGCCTGATCCGCGGGTCCGCTCCTAGGAGGTGCGGACCGTGACCTGGGCGGCCAGCTCGCGCAGCTCCGCCACGCCCTCCGTCCGGAGCGGCGCGTCGGGGAGGACCGCCATCGCCGCGGCCACCTCCCGGCCGATGCGCTCCTCGAGCCGCTCGAGAGCGCCGCTGCCCGCGATGATCCCCTGCGCCCGCGCGATGGACGCCTCGTCGACGTCGCTCCGGCCCACGACCGCGTCGAGCTCGGTCCGCTCGCCCGGTGAGCACGCGCCGCGGGCGAGGCCGAGCAGCACGGTGCGCTTGCCCTCCCGCAGATCGTCGCCGGCCGGCTTGCCCGTCACTGCCGGATCGCCGAAGACTCCGAGGACGTCGTCGCGCAGCTGGAAGGCGATCCCGACCGGGAGCCCGAAGCGGCGCAGAGCGTCCAGCTGCGCGTCGTCGCCGCCGGCGAGGGAGCCGCCGATCACCAGGGGCGCCTCGATGCTGTACTTCGCGCTCTTGTAGACCACCACCCGCTCCGCCCGCTGCAGGTGCTCGTGCTCGGGGTGCTGCACCCACGCGCTCTCCTCGAGGATGTCGAGGTACTGGCCCAGCGTGACCTCGGTGCGCATCAGGTTGAACTCGGCGCGCGCGCGCTCGGCTGCGACGCGGTCACCGAGGGACCACTCCGCCGCGGCGAAGATCTCGTCCGACCAGACCAGGAGCAGGTCGCCGAGGAGGATCGCGGAGGAGCGGCCGAACTCGTCGCGGTCGCCGGTCCAGCCGCCGTCGGCGTGGAAGGAGGAGAAGCGCCGGTGCGCCGCGGGGGCGCCGCGGCGGGTGTCGGAGTTGTCGATCACGTCGTCGTGCACGAGGGCGGCGGCGTGGAACAGCTCCAGGCCGGCCCCCACCCTCGCGATCGGATCGGAGCCGCTCGGATGGGCCTCGCTCGAGGTGCTCGAGACCGCGTTCCAGCCCGCCTCGCAGAAGCGCGCGCGGAACCGCTTGCCCCCGCTGAGAAAGTCCCGCGAAAGGTCGCCGAGGGCGGAGACGTCCTCTCCTATGGAGCGCAGAATTGGCGTGCGCCCGGTGAGGAATTCATCGATTCGGAGCTGGACGCGATCGACCAGTCGAGAGCTGTGGTTCACCCGACCAGCCTATGCACCGAAGGTGCCTGGTGCCTGCGTCGGGCTCGGTCTACACTGAAGCGCCGCCCGACCGGTCGAGCCCAGACGCCGCCTATTCCGGTGCCGATCCCCGAAAGGATCGACGCCACACCCTGAAGGGGTCACGATGCCGCTTTCGGAACACGAGCAACGGCTCCTCGATGAGATGGAGCGGAACCTCTACCAGAACGACGCCGATTTCGTGGCGGCGGTCGGCAAGGGGCGCGGCGGCACCAACTACCGGGCGCTCGTGCTCGGCATCCTCCTCGGCATCCTCGGTCTCGCCGTGCTCGTCGCGGGCGTGGTCGTGCGCCAGCCCCTCGTCGGCATCCTCGGCTTCGCCCTCATGCTCGGCGGCGTGATCGTGGCCATGCGGCCGGCCGCCGGCGGCTCCTCCGAGCCCGGCCTGCCCGACGTCGGCCGCCCGTCGAAGCCCCGCTCGGGCAACCGTCAGGGGTCCGGCTTCATGGACCGTCTGAACGACAGGTGGGACAACCGCGGAGACGGGCGCGGCTAGCCCCCCTTCCGCTCCACCACAGGGTCGATCCTCACGGATCGGCCCTTTTTTCGTGCCCGCGGCCTCCCTTCCGCCGCATTCCTCCTCCACTTCGCCCCACTGTCGCGATTCCGCGGGAACACGCGGATGACGGGGGCCTCTGCGGCGCGCCCCGCTTCGTGCCGGGGTTGTGAGTGGGGGGAAGTGGAGTACTGTGGAGGACACACCATCCTTGGCCGGAAGAAGTGGGGGGCAGTCCGTGTTCCTCGGCACCTATTCCCCCAAGCTCGACGAGAAGGGCCGCGTGATCCTCCCCGCCAAGTTCCGCGACGAGCTCTCCTCCGGAGTCGTCGTCACGCGCGGCCAGGAGCGGTGCCTGTACGTGTTCAGCCAGGCCGAGTTCGAGGTCATGCACGAGAAGATCCGGCAGGCGCCGGTGACCAGCAAGCAGGCGCGGGACTTCCTCCGGGTGTTCCTCTCGGGCGCGAGCGCCGAGACGCCGGACAAGCAGAACCGCGTGACCCTCCCGGCCCCGCTGCGCGCCTACGCCGGCCTCGACCGCGACCTCACCGTCATCGGAGCGGGCAACCGCGCCGAGATCTGGGCGCAGGGCGCCTGGGAGACCTACCTGCAGGAGCAGGAGTCCGTGTTCTCCGACACCCAGGAGGAGGTGATCCCGGGCCTGTTCTAGGTCCTGTCGCGCGACTCCCAGCCACTCGGCGCCCGGACGCACCTTCCCCGGTGTCCGGACGCGAGGTGGATGGGGATCGGACGACAGGAACGGGAACGGCGGGACCGCCATGGCAGAGAACACTCCGAAGGACGCTCCGCGCCCGACCGAGGAGCGGCACCTCCCGGTGCTGCTCGAGCGCTGCGTCGAGCTCCTCGCTCCGGCGCTGGAGCGCGACGGGGCGGTCGTCGTCGACGCGACGCTCGGGATGGGCGGGCACTCGCTCGCGCTGCTCGAGCGCTTTCCTGGTCTGCACCTCGTAGGCCTGGACCGCGACCCCGAGGCGCTGCAGCTCGCGGGAGAGCGGCTCTCCGCCCACGCCTCCCGGATCGATCTCGTGCACGCCGTCTACGACGAGCTGCCCGACGTGCTCGACGAGCTGGGCATCGACACGATCGACGGCGCGCTCTTCGACCTCGGCGTCTCCTCGCTCCAGCTCGACGAGACCGAGCGCGGCTTCTCCTACTCCAAGGACGCGCCGCTGGACATGCGGATGGACTCGACCGCCCCGCTCACGGCGGCGAGCATCCTCGCCGACTACGACGAGACAGCGCTGCGCCGCATCTTCCACGAGTACGGCGAGGAGCGTCTCGCCGCTCGCTACGCCAAGAAGATCGTGGAGGCCCGCCGCGAGGCGCCGCTGGAGCGGTCCGGTCGTCTCGTCGAGATCATCCAGGCGGCGACCCCGGTCGCGATCCAGCGGAACGGCCACCCCGCCAAGCGCGTCTTCCAGGCGCTGCGGATCGAGGTCAACCAGGAGCTCTCCGTCCTCGAGCGGGCGATCCCCGCCGCCCTGGGGCGGATCAACGAGGGCGGGCGCATCGTCGTCGAGGCGTACCAGTCGCTCGAGGACCGGATCGTCAAGCGCGCGCTCCAGGCCGCGTCCTCCTCCACCGCTCCGGCCGGCCTCCCGATGGAGCTGCCGGAGCACCGACCCGAGTTCCGACTCGTCATCCGCGGAGCCGAGCTCGCCTCCGACGACGAGAAGGCTCGCAACCCCCGAGCGACACCCGTGCGTCTGCGCGCGGCCGAGAGGATCAGGAGCACCGCATGAGCGCCACCGCCGTCATCGACCCCGCCGTCATCGACACCGCCCGCCGGGCACGCCCCGAGGAGGAGGCGCCCCGCCCCCGCATCGAGGCCGTCCCGGCCGGCCAGGCGCAGTCGCGCCCGAAGCTCGTCTACGGGATCGTCGCGGTCGCCGGCCTCTTCGCGATCATCGTCGTCCAGCTCCTCGTGAGCGTCGGCCTCTCGCAGGGGGCCTACCAGATCTCGGCGCTGCAGACCGAGCAGAAGTCGCTCACCCGCAGCAACGCGGAGAAGCAGGACGCCGTCGACACGCTGAGCTCGCCGCAGAACCTCGCCACCGCCGCGCAGGGCTTGGGCATGGTCGCCAACACCGCGCCGGTCTACCTCCGGCTGTCGGACGGCGCCGTGCTGGGCGACCCCTCCTCCGCCGCGTCGAGCGAGGTCGCGGGCACCGCCTCCGCGCCGCTCGTGCCCAACGCGCTCGTCCCGGCTCTCCAGCCCGGCGCGAGCGCGTCGTCCCCGGCTGTCGACGGCGCGGCCGTACCGTTGCAGGGCGAGCTGCCGGCGCCCATCACGCACTGACGCACGGCGTCGCGGTCCGCCTCCCCGCGGGCACCCGCCCCGCGGGGCGCACGACGACCATCCGGACCCGACGAACGGCGGCCCGCCCGCCCGGAGCAAGAAGGACACCGCCGCAGTGAGACACCACCGCTCGAGCAGACGCCGCACAGCCGTCACGTTCGTGATCATCGTCGCCGTCGTCGGACTCTTCATCGGCAAGCTGGTGGACATCCAGATCGTGCGGGCGAACGAGCTCACCGATGCGGCCGCCCAGAACCAGTCGAACAGCGTCGTCACCTACGGCCAGCGCGGCCCCATCGTGGACCGGTCCGGGACGGTGCTCGCCGACACCACCACGCGCTACCGGCTGACGACCTCGCCGAAGAACGTGGCCGAGTTCCCGCGCGAGCTGGGCGAGGACCAGAAGGTCATGGTCAGCGTGCAGCAGGCCGCGTCCGAGATCGGCGCGGTCACCGGGCAGTCGGTCGAGCAGATCACCGGGGCGGTGGACGCCGCGCTCGCGAAGGACGCGAAGGCCAACTACCTGATCCTCGCGGAGGGACTGGACCTCGAGGCCTACCAGAAGCTCGTCGCGCTCGACATCCCGTGGACCTACTTCGAGACCCAGCAGGGCCGCAGCTACCCCAACGGCGCGGTGGCCGGCAACCTCGTCGGCTACGTCGGCGCGGACGGAGCGGCCCAGGAGGGCATGGAGTACGCGGAGAACACCTGCCTCGCGGGGCAGAACGGGTCCGAGAGCTACGAGCGCAGCGCCGACTACGTCCGGATCCCGGGCAGCACCGTCTCGGAGACCCCGGCCGTCGACGGCGGGACACTGAAGCTCACCATCGACTCCGACCTCCAGTACTACTCCCAGCAGGTCCTCTCGCAGCGCGTCGCCGAGGTCGGCGGCAGCTACGGGATCGTCGTGGTGCAGGAGGTCAAGACCGGCAAGCTGCTCGCCGTGGCCGAGACGCCGACCGTCGACCCCAACAACGTCGAGGCGAGCGCCTCCGCCGACCGCAGCTCGCGCGCCTTCCGCGCGCCGTTCGAGCCGGGCTCGACCTTCAAGCCGATGACGGCCGCGATGCTGATCGACCAGGGCCAAGCGGGGCCGACGACCCAGGTCGTCGTCCCGGACTCGTTCGAGAAGGACGGCGCCTCGTTCAGCGACGACTTCGCGCACACCCCGACGAACTACACGCTGACCGGCATCCTCAAGGACTCGTCGAACGTCGGCATCTCGATGCTCGGCTCCCGCCTGTCTGCCCAGACCCGCTACGACTACCTGCAGAAGTTCGGGCTCGGCACGCCCACCACGAGCGGCTTCCCCGGCGAGGAGGGCGGCCTGCTCGCCGACTACCAGGACTGGGACAACCAGACGAACTACACGACCATGTTCGGCCAGGGCGTCTCGGCGACCGCGGTGCAGGTCGCGAGCATCTACCAGACGCTCGGCAACGGCGGAGTGCGGCTCCCGTCGCAGCTGATCGACGGCTGCACCACGGCCGACGGCTCCGTCGTGGACGTGCCCGACGCGACGGGGACCCAGGTGGTGTCGAGCTCGGCCGCGAAGCAGGTCGTCGACATGCTCCAGACCCACTACAACGAGGGCTGGCTGGCGAACGACATCCACGTCGACGGCTACAACATCGCCACCAAGACCGGAACCGCGCAGCAGCCCGACGGCAAGGGCGGCTACTCGAAGAGCTACACCGTCTCGCTCGCCGGGCTCGCGCCGGCGGAGGACCCGGAGTACGTCGTGACGGTCACCATCGCCGATCCGGTTAAGATGAACACGTCCCAGGCGACGGCTCCCGTCTTCCAGCAGGTCATGACCCAGGTGCTCAAGACCAACCGGGTGGAGCCGTCCACGGTCCCGCCCGTCGAGTACCCCACGACGTGGTGAGCCCCGCCGGGACCGCGATCCACGCACCAGAACGAGAGAAAGAGCGGGCAGTGCACGACCCTCGCCCGCAGTCCTCCCTCCGCCCCGAGCACCCCGTGCCGCGGAGCCTCTCGCAGCTCGTGGCCGAGTTCTCCCTCGGCCCGGTCCGCGGCCTCGAGGGCGTCGAGGTGAGCGGAGTCACGCTGGACTCGAACCAGGTCGAGTCCGGAGACCTCTACGTCGGTGTCGCAGGACGTCGTGCCCATGGCGCGGCCTTCGCGTCCGCGGCCGCGGCGTCCGGTGCCGTCGCCGTGCTGACCGACCCCGCCGGAGCCGAGCTCGCCGCCGACAGCGGCCTGCCCGTGCTGGTGACCCCCGACCCGCGGGCCGCCCTCGGCGACGTCGCCGCGTGGATCCACCGCACCCGGGAGGACGTCCCGACGCTCTTCGGCGTGACGGGGACCAACGGCAAGACGAGCGTCGTCTACATCCTCGACGCGCTGCTGCGCCGGCTCGGAGTCGTCTCGGGTCTCAGCTCCACCGCCGAGCGCCGGATCGGCGACGTCGCGGTGGTGAGCTCGCTGACCACTCCCGAGGCGAGCGAGCTGCACGGCCTTCTCGCGCGGATGCGCGAGTCCGCCGTCCGCGCGGTCTCGATCGAGGTCTCGGCGCAGGCGCTCACGCGGCACCGGATCGACGGCCTCGTCTTCGACGTCGTCGGCTTCACGAACCTCAGCCACGACCACCTCGACGACTACTCCGATCTGCGCGAGTACTTCGAGGCCAAGGCGGACCTCTTCGAGCCGGAGCGCGCACGCCGCGGCGTCGTCACGGTCGACAGCGCCTGGGGGCGCGAGCTCGCCGAGCGCAGCCGCATCCCCGTCGCGACGCTCGCGGGCTCGCCGGTCGTCGGAGTCGCCCCGACGACGCCGGCCGACTGGTCGATGACGGTGCTGGAGGCGACGCCCGACAGCACCACCTTCCGCCTGGAGGGGCCCGAGAACCGCTCCGTCGTCGTCACCGTCTCGCTGATCGGCTGGTACATGGCGTCCAACGCCGCGCTGGCGATCGTGATGCTGGTCGAGTCCGGCTTCGACCTGGACGCCGTCGCGCACGCGCTCGAGGACAGCCGTCTCGACGTCTACATCCCGGGCCGCGCCGAGCTCGTCTCGGGGGAGCGCGGACCGCGCGTCTACGTCGACTACGGCCACACCCCGGACGCGTTCCAGAACGCGCTCGAGGCGCTGCGGACCATCACCCCCGGCCGCCTGTTCATGGTGTTCGGGGCGGACGGCGACCGCGACACGACCAAGCGGAGCGAGATGGGCGCCATCGCGGCCCGTCTGGCCGACGTCGTGGTCGTCACCGACTTCCACCCGCGCTGGGAGGATCCGGCCGCCATCCGCGCCGCACTCCTCCGGGGCGCCCGGGCCGCCGTGCCCGACCGGGAGATCCACGAGATCGCCGACCCGCGCGCCGCCGTGCGCGCCGCCGTCGCCCTCGCGCGCGAAGGGGACTCGATCCTCTACGCCGGGCCCGGCCACGAGGACCACCAGGAGATCGCAGGAGTGCACATGCCGTATTCGGCCAGAGACGACGTCCGTCACGCGCTGCGCGAGGCGGGCTGGCTGTAGATGATCGCCCTCACCCTCACCGAGATCGCCGAGGCCGTCTCCGGGCGCCTCCACCTGGCCGGCTCGTCCGCCACGGCCGCCACCGTGATAGACGGCGCGACCGAGACCGACTCCCGCGAGATCGCGCCCGGCGGGATCTTCGTCGCCAAGCGCGGCGAGCACACCGACGGCCACCTCTTCGCGCCCGCCGCCCTCGAGCGCGGCGCCGCACTCCTCATCGTGGAGCGCCCGCTCGACCTCGACGTGCCGCAGGTCCTCGTCGACGACTCCGTCGAGGCGCTCGGCGCCCTGGCGACCGAGGTCGTCCGCCGCGTCCGCGCGAAGGGCGGGCTCACCGTCATCGGCGTCACCGGCTCGAACGGCAAGACGACGACCAAGAACCTCCTCCGCACCGTCCTCGAGCGGGTCGGCGAGACGGTCGCGCCGCGCGGCTCCTTCAACAACGAGGTCGGCGCACCGATCACGATGCTCCAGGTGTCCGCGTCGACGCGCTTCCTCGTCGCCGAGATGGGCGCGAGCGCGGTCGGCGAGATACGCCGCCTCGTCCGGATGGCCAGGCCCGACGTCGGCGTCGTCCTCGCCGTGGGCCTCGCGCACGCCGGCGAGTTCGGCGGGATCGAGCGCACGCTCGAGGCCAAGACCGAGATGGTCGCCGACCTCACCGCCGACGACGTCGCCGTGCTGAACGCCGACGACGGCCGGGTCGCCACGATGGCGGGCCGCACCGCCGCCCGGGTCCTCTGGTTCGGCCGCGGCGAGAGCGCGGACGTCCGCGCCGTCGACATCGACGCGACCGCCGACGGCACCCGCTTCGCGATCGAGGTCTCGGCGGGGGAGGGCCGCGAGGCCGCTCGCGCCGAGCTCCTGCTGCGCGTCCTCGGCGAGCACCACGTGATGAACGCCCTCGCGGCGACCGCCGCCGCGCTCTCGGTCGGAGTGGCGCTGCCCGCGATCGTCGCGGCGCTCGCGACCGTCACCCTCGCCGAGCGCGGCCGCATGGAGGTCCTGGGCGGCGAGGACGTCCGCGTCATCAACGACGCGTACAACGCGAGCCCCGACTCCACCGCGGCCGCCCTGCGCACCCTCGCCCAGATCGCGAAGCCCGGGGGGCGCACCGTCGCCGTCCTGGGCGAGATGAGCGAGCTCGGAGAGTGGGCCGACGAGGAGCACGAGCGCGTGGGCCTGCTGGCGGTCCGTCTCAACATCTCCCAGATCGTGGTGGTGGGCCGAGGCGCCCGCCGGATCCACGTCGCGGCCGAGCGCGAGGGGTCCTGGAGCGGCGAGTCCGTCTTCGCGGAGACCTCCGACGAGGCGTTCGACCTCCTCGAGGACTACGTCCGACCCGGCGACACCGTGCTGGTCAAGTCGTCCAACTCCGCGGGGCTGCGCTTCCTCGCCGACCGTCTCGGGGAGCGTCACCGATGAGGGCACTCCTCCTGTCCGGCGCGTTCTCCGGAGCCTTCACGCTCCTGATGACGCCCCTGTTCATCCGCCTCTTCCACCGCCTGCAGTGGGGCCAGTTCATCCGCGAGGACGGACCGAAGTCGCACCACGTCAAACACGGCACGGCGACGATGGGCGGCATCGTCATCATCATCGGCACCGTGGTCGGCTACTTCCTCGGGATGCTGTTCGGCAACCGGGCGATCGCGCCCTCGGCCCTGCTGGTGCTCTTCATGATGGTCGGGCTCGGACTCGTCGGCTTCGTCGACGACTTCCTGAAGACCCGCAACCAGCGCAGCCTCGGCCTCGGCGGCTGGGCGAAGATCGCCGGGCAGGTCATCGTCGCCGCGGCCTTCGCCGTGATCGCGATCATGGTCCGCGACTCCAACGGGCTCACCCCCGCCTCGACCTCGATCTCGTTCATCCGCGACCTGCCGTTCGACTTCGCCTCCCTCGGCTGGATCGGCATCGGCCTGTTCGTGCTGTGGATCTGCGTCATCGTCACCAGCACGTCGAACGGCGTGAACGTCGCGGACGGGCTCGACGGGCTCGCGACCGGGTCCTCGATCCTCGCGATCGGCTCCTACGTCATCATCGGGTTCTGGCAGTCGAACCAGTGGTGCTTCGACCAGCACCTCAACCCCGAGGTCGTCGACAAGTGCTACCAGGTGAGCGACCCGTTCGACCTGGCGATCATCGCGGCCGCCGTCTCCGGCGCCCTCGTGGGCTTCCTCTGGTGGAACACCTCGCCGGCGCAGATCTTCATGGGCGACACCGGTTCGCTCGGCCTCGGCGGCGCGCTCGCGGCCCTGGCGATCCTCACCCGCACCGAGCTGCTCGTCATCCTCATCGGCGGCCTGTTCGTCATCGTGACCGGCTCGGTCATCCTCCAGCGGATCTACTTCAAGCTGACCCGGGGCAAGCGCATCTTCCTGATGAGCCCGCTCCACCACCACTTCGAGCTCAAGGGCTGGGCCGAGATCACCGTCGTGGTCAGGTTCTGGATCATCGCCGGCATCTTCGTCGCCGCCGGCGTCGGGCTCTTCTACCTGGAATGGCTGTCGCTGGCATGACCGATCCCGCCCGTCCCGACTCCCTCCGCAGCTGGCACTCGGACTGGCGGGGCCTGCGCGTCGCCGTGCTGGGCCTGGGCGTCACCGGGTTCTCGGTGGCCGACACGCTGACCGAGCTCGGCTCCGAGGTGCTGGTCCTCGCCGACCGCGCCGACGAGGAGCGCGAGCGCCTGCTCGAGGTGATCGGCGCCCGCCTGCACCGGGCCGACCGCCTCGACTCCGCTCCGGAGGAGCTGCGCGCGTTCGCTCCGGAGCTGGTCGTGGTGTCGCCCGGCTTCCGGCCGACGCACCCGATCCTCGTGTGGGCGGCGGAGTCCGGTATCCCCGTGTGGGGCGACGTCGAGCTCGCCTGGCGTGTCCGCGACAAGGTCGTGCGCGCCGACGGCACTCCGGCCGACTGGGTGGCCGTCACCGGCACCAACGGGAAGACCACGACCGTCCAGCTCACGGCGACGATGCTCGTGGCAGGCGGTCTCCGCGCCGCCCCCTGCGGCAACATCGGCGTTCCCGTGCTCGACGCGGTCCGCGACCCGCAGGGCTTCGACGTCCTGGTCGTGGAGCTCTCGAGCTACCAGCTGCACTACCTGGGCGCGATCGAGCCGATCGCGAGCGCGTGCCTCAACATCGCCGACGACCACCTCGACTGGCACGGCTCGTTCGACGCCTACCGTGCGGCCAAGGGCAAGGTCTACGCCGGCACCCGCGTCGCCTGCGTGTACAACCGCGCCGACGCGGCGACCGAGCAGATGGTGCTCGACGCCGAGGTGGTGGAGGGCGCCCGCGCGATCGGGTTCGGCCTCGGCGTCCCCGGCCCGAGCGACTTCGGGATCGTCGACGGCATCCTCTGCGACCGCGCCTTCCTCGAGGACCGCCGCACCAGCGCCCTCGAGATCACCACCGTGGACGAGCTCGCCGCGCGCCACCTCGCCGCTCCGCACATCGTCCAGAACGTGCTCGCCGCGGCGGCGCTCTCCCGAGCGTGCGGGATCGAGGTCGCGGCCGTCCGCACCGCGCTGGCGGCGTTCGAGCTCGACGCCCACCGCATCCAGGTGGTCGCCGAGCACGACGGGGTGACCTGGGTGAACGACTCCAAGGCCACGAACCCGCACGCCGCCGACGCCTCGCTGCGCGCGTACCCGTCGGTCGTCTGGGTCGTCGGCGGGCTGCTCAAGGGAGTCGACGTGGACGCCCTCGTGGCCGCGCACGTCGGCCGCCTGCGGGGCGCCGTGGTGATCGGCGCCGACCGCTCGGCGCTGCTCGGGGCATTCCGACGACACGCGCCCGCCCTCCCCGTGAGCGAGGTGGTGCCGGACGACACTGGTGCGGTGATGCAGGCGGCCGTCGAGGCCGCCGCGACGCTCGCCCGCTCGGGGGACGTCGTCCTGCTCGCACCCGCCGCGGCCTCGATGGACCAGTTCCTCGACTACGCGGCTCGGGGCCGCTCCTTCGCGGCCGCCGTGGCGACACACCTGGGAGGGGGAGCCGATGACCGCTCCGACGACGAGCCGCCCCGCGGGCCGTTCGCGCACTGAGCCGCGCGGGAAGGACCGGAGCGGGGCCCGCTCCGCGCGGATCGTCCTGTCGAAGGTCTTCGCCTCCCACTCGCCGAACTTCTACCTCCTCTTCGGCACCACGCTCTTCCTGGTGCTGTTCGGGCTGACGATGGTGCTCTCCTCCTCCTCGGTCACCTCCTACGTGTCGAGCGACGACTCCTTCGGCGGCTTCCTGCGCCAGGGCGGGTTCGCCCTCCTCGGGATCCCGATGATGCTGGTGGTCTCGCGGCTGCCCCTCGGCGTGTGGAAGCGCGTGACGCCGATCCTGCTCATCGCCGGCTGCGTCCTCCAGTGCCTCGTGCTCTTCACGCCGCTCGGCGACTCCGTCGGCGGGAACCGCAACTGGATCCGCCTCGGCGCCTTCAGCATGCAGCCCTCCGAGATCATCAAGCTCGCCCTCGCCCTCTGGCTGGGGCTCCTGCTCGCCCGCCGCTACCGGTCGCCGAAGGACTGGAAGGACGCGCTCATTCCCGTCCTGATCGTCGGCGGCGCCGCGATCGGACTGGTCCTCATCGGCGGCGACCTGGGCACGGTCGTGATCATGGCGGGCATCGTCCTCGCCGCCCTCTTCTACGCGAACGTCCAGATGAAGGTCCTCGTGCCGATCGTGGTGGTCGGCGCGATCGGAGCGGTGCTGTTCGCCGTCTCCAGCGACAACCGCCTCACCCGGATCATGTCCTTCCTCGGCGACTGCTCCAACGTCGAGGAGTACCAGAACTCGTGCTGGCAGCCGGTGCACGGCACCTGGGCGATGGCCTCCGGCGGGATCTTCGGCGTGGGTCTCGGCAACTCCAAGGCCAAGTGGTCCTGGCTGCCCGCCGCGGACAACGACTACATCTTCGCCATCATCGGCGAGGAGCTCGGGCTGATCGGAGCGATCGTCGTCCTGGCGCTGTTCGTGGTCCTCGCGGTCGCCTTCTTCCGCGTCATCCACGCGTCCTCCGATCCGTTCGTGCGGATCAGCACCGGCGCGATCATGGTCTGGCTGATCGGCCAGGCGTTCGTCAACATCGGCGTGGTCCTGGGGGTGCTCCCGGTGCTGGGGGTCCCGCTGCCCCTGATCTCCTCCGGAGGCACCGCCCTGCTCAGCTCCCTCCTCGCCATCGGCGTCGTCCTCTCCTTCGCCCGCACCCAGACCGCGCCCCTGCCCGGCGCGGGCGTGCTGCGCCGCCGGAAGGCGGCGGCGGAGTGACCCGCTACCTCCTCGCCGGCGGCGGCACCGCCGGCCACGTCAATCCGCTGCTCGCGACGGCCGACGAGATCCGCAGGCGGAACCCGGACGACGACGTGCTCGTCCTCGGCACCGCGGAGGGGCTCGAGGCCCGCCTCGTCCCCCTCCGCGGCTACGAGCTCTCGGTGATCCCGAAGCTGCCGTTCCCGCGGCGCCCGGACGCGGCGGCGCTGCGGTTCCCCGGAGCCCTCCGCGCGGCCATCGCGGGCATCGTCCGGACGATCCGGGACCGGCGGATCGACGCGGTGGTCGGCTTCGGCGGCTACGCCGCTGCACCCGCCTACCTGGCGGCCCGCCGCGCCGGCGTCCCCTTCACCGTCCACGAGGCCAACGCGCGTCCCGGGCTCGCGAACCGCCTCGGAGCGCGCGCGACCCGCTCCGTCGGCGTGGCCTTCGAGGGCACGCCCCTGCCGCACGCGCGGGTCGTCGGCATGCCGCTGCGCCGCGAGATCGCCGAGCTCGACCGGGCCGCGCGCCGCGACGAGGCGATGGCGGCGCTGGGCCTCGACCCGTCCCGGCAGACCCTCCTGGTCACCGGCGGCTCGCTCGGCGCTCGGCGGATCAACGCGACGGTGCACGCCGCCGCCCGGGATCTCGTCGCCACCGGCTTCCAGGTCCTCCACATCACGGGCGACCGCGCCGAGATCACGGACCCGGGCGTGGCCGGCTACCACCTCCTCGCCTACTGCGACCGGATGGACCTCGCGCTGTCCGCCGCGGACGTGGCCGTCTCCCGCGCGGGGGCGGCGACCGTCAGTGAGCTGACGGCCCTCGGCCTGCCCGCGGTCTACGTCCCGTACCCGGTGGGCAACGGCGAGCAGCGCGTCAACGCGCGCGGCGTCGTCGACGCCGGGGGAGCGGTCCTCGTCGAGGACGCCGCCTTCCTGCCCGGGTGGGTCGAGCGGGAGCTCGTACCGCTCCTGGGCGACACCGCCCGTCGCGACGAGATGGCGTGCCGGGCCGCCCGCGTCGGCGTCCGCGACGGCTCCGGACGGCTCGTCGACCTGATCGAGTCGAGCCTCTCCGCTCCGCACTGAGCCCGCTCCGCGCGGCTCGGGAGAGCACTCCCGCCCACCGTCTACACTGATCCGGCGCACCGCGGGAGGCCCCTCCCGCCCGCCGCGACCCACCCGAAAGCGAGAGCCCCGTGATCAAGCCCGACCTCGGCATCACCGTCCCCGACGAGCTCGGCTCGGTCCACTTCATCGGCATCGGCGGCTCCGGGATGAGCGGGATCGCGCGGCTGTTCCACCACGCCGGGCACCGCGTCACCGGGTCCGACGTCCGCGAGTCCCACCCCGTCGAGCAGCTGCGGGAGCTCGGCGTCCCGGTCGCCATCGGGCACGACGCGGCGAACCTCGGGGACGCCGAGGCGGTCGTCGTCACTTCCGCCCTGTGGCCCGACAACCCGGAGTACCTGCTGGCGAAGGAGCGCGGTCTGCCCGTGCTGCACCGCTCGCAGGCCCTCGCCTGGCTGGTGCGCGGCAAGCGCCTGGTCGCGGTGGCCGGAGCGCACGGCAAGACCACGTCGACCGGCATGATCGTCACCGGCCTGCTCGGCGTCGACGCCGACCCCAGTTTCGTCAACGGCGGCATCATCGAGAGCCTCGGCACCTCGTCCGCCGCCGGCTCCGGCGAGGTCTTCGTCGTCGAGGCCGACGAGTCCGACGGCAGCTTCCTGCTCTACGACACCTCGGTCGCCCTCATCACCAACGTCGACCCGGACCACCTCGACCACTACGGATCGCTGGAGGCGTTCGAGGAGGCCTTCGTCACTTTCGCCTCCTCCGCGAGCGAGCTCGTCGTCATCTCCTCGGACGACCCCGGCGCGGTGCGCGTCACCGAGCGGCTGGACGGCGGCCGGGTGCTGACCTTCGGCGAGGCCGAGGGAGCGGACGTCCGCGTCGTCGACCTCGACCTCGTCGGCCCCGTCGGCTTCTCGGTCGAGTACGAGGGCAGGCGCTACTCGGCCCGCCTCCGCATCCCCGGCCGGCACAACGCGATCAACGCGGCCGGCGCGTTCGCGGTGCTGGTGGGCCTGGGCTTCGATCCGGCCGCCTCGCTCGAGGCCGTGTCGGCGTTCGGAGGCACGGAGCGCCGCTTCGAGCTGCACGGAGCGGTCCGCGGCGTCAGCGTCTACGACGACTACGCCCACCACCCCACCGAGGTGGCCGCCGCCCTCTCCGCTGCGCGCACGGTGGTCGGCGAGGGCCGCATCATCGCCGTGCACCAGCCGCACCTCTACAGCCGCACCCGCCTCTTCGCCCGCGAGTTCGCCGAGACGCTCGAGCGCTACGCCGACGAGACGGTCGTCCTCGACGTCTACGGGGCGCGCGAGGATCCGGAGCCCGGAGTGACCGGAGCGCTGGTCAGCGAGAAGTTCGCCGACCCGTCGCACGTCTCGTTCGTCCCGGACTGGGCGGAGGCGGCCCGCCTCACGGCCAGCATCGCGCGCGAGGGCGACTTCGTCATCACTCTCGGCTGCGGTGACGTGTACCGGATCATCCCGCAGGTGCTCGAGTCGCTCGGTGCGAGCGAGGCCGCGTCGGTCGCACGATGACCGCGGTCCTCGCGCCCGCAGCGGGGGAGCGGCCGTGAAGCGGCCCGACGGCGGACGCCCTCCGGCACCCGGCCGGAGCGTCCCGACGGGCAGCGGCGAGCCGGAGCCGGACACCGAGCCGATCCGGATCGTCTCCGCGATCCGCGTGCAGCCCGAGCCGGCCGAGCGCACTCCGTCGCGCGCGGGCGCCGTCCGCCGCACCCTCTCGGGCCTGCGCCTGCCCGGAGCCGAGAACCGGGCCGTCTCCCGGGCCGCCCGCGAGCGGAGGCGCTACGAGCGGGGGGAGGTCCGCCGCTTCACGAAGCGCGCGCGTCGACGCCGCCAGATCGCACTGGTCGTGGCCGGGTCGCTCGTCGCCCTCGCCCTGCTCGTCGGCGTCGCGGCCTTCTCGCCGCTCATGGCCGTGCGCACGATCGAGATCTCGGGCACTCAGCGCGTCGACGCCGCCGCCCTGCAGAGCGAGCTCGACGACCAGCTCGGCGTCCCGCTCACCCTCGTGGACCGGGACGAGGTCGGCCGCGTGCTGGGCGGGTCCCCGCTCATCCAGAGCTACTCGGTGCAGACCCGCCCGCCGAGCACCCTCGTGGTGTCGATCGTCGAGCGCACGCCCCTCGGCGTGATCTCGACGGGGGGCCGCTTCGAGCTGGTGGACGCGGCCGGAGTCGTCATCGAGACGGCGGACTCGGCGCAGCCCGGCTACCCGGTCCTCACCACGGCGTCCGGCGACGCCTCCGGAGCCGGCTTCCGCGCGACCGCGCGGGTGCTGCGCTCCCTGCCCGCGTCGCTCGCTCCGCAAGTGACGGCCGCCACGGCCACGACCGGCGACGACGTCTCGCTCACCCTGCAGAACGGCACGACCGTCGTCTGGGGCGGGTCGGACGAGTCGGCGCTCAAGGCCGTCGTGCTCGAGAAGCTGATGGCCGCGACCGATCCTGCCGTCGTCGGCACCTACGACGTGTCCTCGCCCCAGGCCGCCGTCGTGGCGCCCCGCCCGTGACCGGCGGCGGATCCGCGCGTTCTTTCGAGCGTTGCGGGCGTGTCTGCTGGGAGCGCGCCCCGACTCCGCCTACCGTCGGAGCCGAACCCCAAATGCATACTCAGCATAACTTTAAGCCTCAACTACAGGTTTAGAGTTCAGCCCGGAGGCCGGAGACGTGACTTCAAACCAGAACTACCTCGCCGTGATCAAGGTCGTCGGCATCGGCGGTGGCGGCGTCAACGCCGTCAACCGCATGATCGAGCTCGGCCTGCGCGGTGTCGAATTCATCGCGATCAACACGGACGCCCAGGCGCTCCTGCTCAGCGACGCCGACGTCAAGCTCGACGTGGGCCGCGAGCTGACCCGCGGACTCGGCGCCGGCGCCGACCCCGAGGTCGGCCGCCGCGCCGCCGAGGACCACGCCGAGGAGATCGAGGAGGTCCTCGCGGGGGCGGACATGGTCTTCGTCACCGCGGGCGAGGGCGGCGGCACCGGCACCGGTGGCGCGCCCGTCGTCGCGCGCATCGCCAAGTCGATCGGCGCCCTCACCATCGGTGTCGTGACCAAGCCCTTCGGATTCGAGGGACGCCGTCGCCAGACGCAGGCCGAGGCCGGCGTCGCGACGCTGAAGAACGAGGTCGACACCCTCATCGTCGTCCCGAACGACCGCCTGCTCGAGATCAGCGACCGCGGCATCTCGATGCTCGAGGCCTTCGCGACCGCCGACCAGGTGCTCCTCGCCGGCGTCCAGGGCATCACCGACCTGATCACCACCCCCGGCCTGATCAACCTCGACTTCGCCGATGTGAAGTCGGTCATGCAGGGCGCGGGCTCGGCGCTGATGGGCATCGGCTCGTCGCGCGGCGCCGACCGCGCGATCAAGGCGGCCGAGCTGGCGGTCGCCTCGCCGCTGCTCGAGGCCAGCATCGACGGCGCGCACGGCGTGCTCCTCTCGATCCAGGGCGGCTCGAACCTGGGCATCTTCGAGATCAACGACGCGGCGCGCCTCGTCCAGGAGGCGGTGCACGCCGAGGCGAACATCATCTTCGGTGCCGTGATCGACGACACGCTCGGCGACGAGGTGCGCGTCACCGTCATCGCCGCGGGCTTCGACGGCGGAGAGCCGGGCGGGACGGCTCAGGCCGCGATCGCCCAGCCGCGCCAGCAGCAGAGCTCGGCGAGCGAGTCGGCCGCCGAGCCCGTCCCGGCTCCCGCCGCCGCCCCCGCGGCCGGCTCGATCTGGTCGAGCACCCCCGTCGCCGCCCCGGCCCCTGTCGCCGACCCGTCGTTCGACGACGACGACAGCGACCTGGATATCCCCGACTTCCTCAAGTAGTTGTGCCGGATCCGGAGCTGGCCGAGCGCTGGGCCGAGGTCTCCGAGCGGGTCGCCGACGCGACCCGCTCGGCCGGTCGCGAGACGTCCTCGGTCACGACGATCGTGGTGACCAAGTTCCACCCCGTGTCACTGCTCCGCGACCTCCTCGAGCTGGGCGTCGTCGACTTCGGCGAGAACCGGCACCAGGAGGCGCAGGAGAAGTCGGCCGAGATGGCCGGGACGGCTGCGCGCTGGCACTTCATCGGGCAGCTCCAGAGCAAGAAGGCGCGCCAGGTGCGCCGCTACGCCGACGCGATCCACTCCGTCGACAGGCTCGCGCTCGTCCCACTGCTGGAGGCGGGGGAGGAGCCGCTCGACGTGTTCCTGCAGGTCAACCTCACGGAGGACCCCGAGCGCGGGGGAGCGTCGCCCGCCGACGTCGAGCGCCTCGCCGAGGCCCTCGCCGGAGCGCCCGGCCTGACGCTGCGCGGCGTGATGGCGGTCGCCCCGCTGGACGAGGAGCCCCGTCCGGCGTTCGCCCGGCTCCGGTCGATCTCCGACCTGGTGCGCGCCGTCGAGCCCTCCGCCACGGCGATCTCGGCGGGCATGTCGAACGACTTCGCCGAGGCGATCGAGGAGGGTGCGACACACCTGCGAATCGGGTCGGCAATCACCGGAGAACGCCCCGCCCGCACCTAACCTCGTGGTGACCCACCTGTGGGAGCACACACGACACGGAGGACACCCCATGGCCAACCCGCTGAAGAAGACGATGGTCTACCTCGGACTCGCCGACGAAGAGGTCGAGTACGAGCGCGCAGAGCCCGTCGAGGCGGCCCCGGCGACGGCCCACCGCGCACCGGTCTCCCCGGTGCAGCCCGTCCCTCCCGTCGAGCCGGTGCAGCAGCCCCGCGCGACGGTCACCCCGCTCCGCAAGCCCACCCCCCAGACCCCGAAGGCGACGGCACCCGCCGAGATGAACGAGATCCTCACCGTCCACCCGAAGCAGTACCGCGACGCGCAGGTCATCGCGGAGAACTTCCGCGACGGCATCCCCGTGATCATCAACCTCTCGCAGATGAGCGATGCGGACGCCCGCCGCCTCATCGACTTCGCGAGCGGACTCTCGCAGGGTCTCTACGGCCGCATCGAGCGCGTGACGAGCAAGGTCTTCCTGCTCTCGCCGTCGCACATCACCGTCGCCGGCGACTCCGCCTCCGCCGAGAGCGACGCCGACGCGTCGTTCTTCGCGAAGTCCTGATCCCGGGGAGCCCTGGCCCCCGGTGACCTCCGTCGTCTCGCTCCTCGGGAGCGTCCTGTACTTCGTGCTGCTGCTCTACTTCTTCGCGATGTGGGCGCGGTTCGTGCTCGACCTCGTCCGCGTGATCCGACGCGACTGGCGCCCCCGCGGCGCCGGCCTCGTCGCCGCGGAGGGCGTCTACACCGTCACGGACCCGCCGATCGGCTTCTTCCGACGGCTGATCAAGCCGGTCTCGATCGGCCCGATCGCGCTCGATTTCGGCTGGAGCCTCACCATGCTCTGCGTCATCGTGGGCATGTACATCGCCACGTGGCTGCAGCGCGCCTGACCGTCCCTGTATCGTTGACACGTCCGGACGTTCCCCGCGGTGTCAGCACTGCGCCGTGCGCCTGAAGTTGCTAGCTTTAGTCGCGCGTTGTTAAACGTGTACCTACTTGAAATCGAAGGTGGAAAGCCATGGCGCTCACTCCCGAAGACGTTGTCAACAAGCGGTTCCAGCCGACCAAGTTCCGCGAGGGATACGACCAGGACGAGGTCGACGACTTCCTCGACGAGGTCGTCGTGGAGCTCCGCCGCCTGAACCAGGAGAACGAGGAGCTGCGTCAGCGCCTCTCCTCCGGCGACAGCCGCCCCTCGGACGCCCGAGTCTCCGACGCTCCCCGCGAGAGCACTCCTGCTCCCGCCCCGGTGGTCGACGAGGCACCCGAGCCGGAGCCCGAGCCCGAGCCCACCCCGGCTCCCGCACCGGTCGTCGCTCCCGTCAGCTCCTCGCAGTCGGCTCCGGTCGACGAGGCCGAGAGCTCCAGCGGACTCCTGCAGCTCGCCCGCCGCCTCCACGAGGAGCACGTGCGCGAGGGTGCCGAGAAGCGCGACGCGCTCGTCGCCGAGGGTCGTGCCACGGCAGCCCGCATCGTCGCCGAGGCCGAGGCCAAGCAGCGCCAGCAGGTCGCGAAGCTCGAGGAGGAGCGCGCGACTGTCGAGCACCGCATCGACGAGCTCCGCACCTTCGAGCGCGAGTACCGCCAGAAGCTGAAGAGCTACATCGAGGGCCAGCTCCGCGACCTCGACACCCAGCCGGCGTCGACGGAGTCCTCGCTGTCGGGCTTTGGGGCGTAGTCCCGCCGCAGCGGACGTCAGGCCGAGGGTGCTCGTCACCCTCGGCCTCGTCGCGCTCGCGGTCTTCGCGATCGATCAGACCGCGAAGCTCCTGGTCACGACGAACCTGACCCTGGGCGAGGACGTCCACGTCCTCGGTGACGTCCTGATCCTGCACTACGTGAAGAACCCGGGCGCCGCCTTCTCCCTCGCGAGCGGGTCGACGTGGATCTTCTCGATCATCGCGGCGTGCGTCGTCGTCGCCGTGATCTGGTTCGCGCGCCGGATCCGCTCCACCGCGTGGGCCGTCTTCTTCGGGCTGCTGCTCGGCGGCACCCTCGGCAACCTCTTCGACCGGCTGTTCCGCGAGCCCTCCTTCGGGCTCGGACACGTCGTCGACTTCCTCTTCACGCCGTGGCTGCTCCCGGCGATCTACAACGTCGCCGACATCGCGATCTGCACGGCGATGGCGATCTTCGTCCTCCTGAGCGTGCGGGGCGTCGGCCTCGACGGCACCCGCGAGCGCGCGGGCCGCGACGAGCCGCTGCACGACTCGTCCGAGGACGACGCGACCGCCGCCACCGCCGCGGACGCCCCCGCCGCGGCCCCCTCCGTCGAGGAGGCGGCCCGCGACGCCGACCGCCCCGGCGGACGCTGATGGCGCAGTCCCGAGAGCTTCCGGTCCCGGACGGGCTCGACGGCCTCCGCGTGGACGCGGCCGTCGCGAAGCTGCTCGGCTTCTCGCGCACCTTCGCAGCCGAGGTCGCCGAGGCGGGCGGAGTGAGCGCCGACGGACGCGTCCTCGATAAGAGCGACCGCGTGCACGCCGGCACCTGGCTGAGCGTGGAGTGGAGCCCGCGCGAGGAGCCGAGGATCGTGCCGATGGCGGTCCCCGGCCTCGGCATCGTGCACGACGACGACGACATCGTGGTGATCGACAAGCCGGTCGGAGTGGCCGCGCACCCCGCCGTGGGCTGGGAGGGACCGACGGTGCTCGGTGCCCTCGCCGCCGCGGGCTTCACCGTGTCGACCTCCGGTGCGGCCGAACGCGCGGGCATCGTGCACCGGCTCGACGCCGGCACGAGCGGTCTCATGGTCGTCGCGAAGTCCGAACGCGCCTACACCCACCTCAAGAGGGCGTTCCACGACCGCACGGTCGAGAAGGTCTACCACGCCGTCGTGCAGGGCCACCCCGACCCGCTCGCCGGCACGATCGACGCCCCGCTCGGCCGCCACCCGTCCTCGGACTGGAAGTTCGCGGTCCGCGCGGACGGCAAGCCCTCCGTGACCCACTACGAGACCATCGAGGCCTTCCCGTTCGCCTCCCTCCTCGAGGTCCACCTCGAGACCGGCCGCACGCACCAGATCCGCGTGCACATGGCCGCGCAGCGCCACCCGTGCGTCGGCGACGCGATGTACGGCGCCGATCCGACCCTCTCGAAGCGGCTCGGCCTCACCCGCCAGTGGCTCGATGCGGTCCGGCTCGGCTTCACCCACCCGGGCTCGGGGGAGTGGGTGCAGTTCGAGGCGTCCTACCCCGACGACCTGGCGCACGCCCTCGAGGTGCTGCGCGGGGAGTGATCCGCGCTCTTCCGGCCGGACCCGCGTCCGGCGCGGTTAGACTTCTTCCCGCCGTGTCCACGGGCCCTCCCGGGCCGCCGGCCATCCCTCCCCTGCCCGCAGTCCGCCGGAGGCGCATCCTTGCCGAGTAACGATTCCTTCGTCCACCTCCACGTGCACAGCGAGTACTCGATGCTCGACGGTGCAGCGCGGGTGAAGCCGCTGATCGACGCGGCGGTCGAGGAGGGCATGCCGGCCATCGCCGTGACCGACCACGGGAACGTGTTCGGCGCCTTCGACTTCTGGCGCACCGCGACGGCGGCGGGGATCAAGCCGATCATCGGCACCGAGGCCTACCTCACTCCGGGGACGCACCGCTCCGACAAGACCCGCATCCGCTGGGGCGACGGCGGAGGGGACGACGTGTCCGGCTCCGGCGCCTACACCCACATGACGCTGCTCAGCTCGACCACGACGGGCATGCACAACCTCTTCCGGCTCTCCTCGCGCGCATCGATCGAGGGGTACTACTTCAAGCCGCGCATGGACCGCGAGATCCTCTCGCAGTACTCCGAGGGCCTGATCGGGACGACGGGCTGCCCGAGCGGCGAGGTCCAGACCCGCCTGCGCCTGGGCCAGTACAAGGAGGCCCGCCAGGCGGCCGCCGACTACCGCGACATCTTCGGCAAGGAGAACTTCTTCGCCGAGATCATGGATCACGGCCTCGACATCGAGCGCCGCGTCATCGGGGACGTCATCCGGCTCGCGAAGGACCTCGACCTGCCGCTGGTCGCCACCAACGACCTCCACTACACGCACGCGCACGACGCGACCTCGCACGCGGCACTGCTCTGCGTGCAGTCCGGCACCACCCTCGACGACCCCAAGCGCTTCAAGTTCGACGCGGACGAGTTCTACCTCAAGTCGCCCCGCGAGATGCGCCAGGTCTTCCGCGACCACCCCGAGGCCTGCGACAACACGCTGCTCATCGCCGAGCGCTGCGACGTTCAGTTCGACACGTCGGCGAACTACATGCCCCGCTTCCCCGTCCCCGAGGGCGAGACCGAGGACACCTGGTTCGTGAAGGAGGTCGAGGCCGGACTGCGCGAGCGCTACCCGGACGGCGTCTCCCCGGAGGTGCGCGATCGGGCGGACTACGAGACCCGCGTCATCCTGCAGATGGGCTTCCCCGGCTACTTCCTCGTCGTCGCCGACTTCATCAACTGGTCCAAGCGCAACGGCATCCGCGTCGGTCCGGGCCGCGGCTCCGGCGCCGGCTCGATGGCGGCCTACGCGATGAAGATCACCGATCTCGATCCTCTGCGCCACGGCCTGATCTTCGAGCGCTTCCTCAACCCCGACCGCGTGTCCATGCCCGACTTCGACGTCGACTTCGACGACCGTCGCCGCGGCGAGGTCATCCGCTACGTGACCGAGAAGTACGGCGACGAGCGCGTCGCGCAGATCGTCACCTACGGCACCATCAAGGCGAAGCAGGCGCTCAAGGACGCCTCGCGCGTCCTCGGCTTCCCGTTCGGGATGGGCGAGAAGCTGACGAAGGCGATGCCGCCCGCGATCATGGGCAAGGACATCCCGCTCAGCGGCATCAACGACCCCGCCCACGCGCGCTACAAGGAAGCGCTCGACGTGCGCAACGTCATCGCCGAGGACCCGCAGGCGAAGCTGGTCTTCGACACCGCGCTCGGTCTCGAGAACCTCAAGCGCCAGTGGGGCGTGCACGCGGCCGGCGTCATCATGTCCAGCGACCCGCTCCTGGACATCATCCCGATCATGAAGCGGGAGCAGGACGGCCAGATCGTCACGCAGTTCGACTATCCCGCGTGCGAGTCGCTCGGGCTGATCAAGATGGACTTCCTGGGGCTCCGGAACCTCACGATCATCGACGACGCCCTCGACAACATCCGCGCCAACCGTGGGCAGGACCTCGTGCTCGAGGACCTCGAGCTCGACGATCAGGCCGCCTACGACCTCCTCGCCCGCGGCGACACGCTCGGCGTCTTCCAGCTCGACGGCGGCCCGATGCGCGGCCTGCTCCGCCTGATGAAGCCCGACAACTTCGAGGACATCTCCGCGGTCCTCGCGCTCTACCGGCCGGGCCCGATGGGCGCCGACTCCCACACCAACTACGCGCTGCGCAAGAACGGCGTGCAGCAGATCACGCCGATCCACCCGGAGCTCGAGGAGCCGCTCTCGGAAGTGCTCGGCGGGACCTACGGCCTGATCGTGTACCAGGAGCAGGTCATGTCGATCGCGCAGAAGCTCGCCGGCTTCACCCTCGCGCAGGCCGACCTGCTGCGGCGCGCGATGGGCAAGAAGAAGAAGTCCGAGCTGGACAAGCAGTTCGAGGGCTTCTCGGGAGGCATGATCGCCAACGGGTACTCGATGGAGGCCGTCAAGACCCTCTGGGACATCCTGCTGCCCTTCTCCGACTACGCCTTCAACAAGGCGCACTCGGCGGCTTACGGCGTCGTCTCCTACTGGACGGCGTACCTCAAGGCGCACTACCCCGCGGAGTACATGGCCGCGCTGCTCACCAGCGTCGGCGACTCCAAGGACAAGATGGCCGCCTACCTCAACGAGTGCCGGCGGATGGGGATCAAGGTGCTCCCGCCGGACGTGAACGAGTCGATCGGATTCTTCACCGCGGTCGGCACCGACATCCGCTTCGGCCTCGGCGCCGTGCGCAACGTCGGCACGAACGTCGTCGAGGGCATCCGCGCGGCCCGTGAGGAGAAGGGGCGCTTCGAGACGTTCCACGACTTCCTCCGCAAGGTGCCGCTGCAGGTGACCAACAAGCGCACCATCGAGTCGCTGATCAAGGCCGGCGCCTTCGACTCGCTCGGCTCGACACGCCGCGCACTGGTCGAGGTGCATGAGGACGCCGTCGAGGCGGCGGTGGGGGAGAAGCGCAACGAGGCGAACGGCCAGGTCGGCTTCGACTTCGACAGCCTCTGGGACGAGCCGCAGGCCGCGATCCAGGTCCCCGAGCGGCCGGAATGGGCCAAGCGCGACAAGCTCGCCTTCGAGCGCGACATGCTCGGGCTCTACGTGTCCGACCACCCGCTCGCCGGGCTCGAGACCGAGCTCGCCAAGCACTACAGCACCACGATCGCCGATCTGCTGATCTCGGAGACGATCGCCGACGGCGAGACCGTGGTCGTCGCGGGCCTCGTGACGAGTGTCCAGCACCGCATGGCCAAGGCCTCCGGCAACCAGTACGGGATGATCCAGGTCGAGGACTTCGGCGGCGAGATCACCTGCATGTTCATGGGGAAGGCGTACCAGGAGTTTGCCCCGGCGCTCACGAACGACTCCATCGTCGTCGTCAGAGGCCGCGTCAGCATGCGCGACGACGGGATGAACCTGCACGCGTTCAGCCTGTTCGCCCCCGAGATGAGCCAGGACGGCGACTCGGGCCCGCTCACCGTCTCGATGCCCGAGTCGCGCGCGACCACCGACACGGTCTCGCAGCTCAGCGACGTTCTCATCCGCCACTCCGGGCAGACCGAGGTGCGGCTGAAGCTGATCAAGGGCGACACGGCCCGCGTGTTCGAGGTGCCGTTCCCCGTGCGCATCACTCCCGACCTCTTCGGCGAGCTGAAGAGCCTGCTGGGGCCCAACTGTCTGTATTGAATTCCGAGCCGGTCTGCGCCCGGATCTTCGCGGTCGGCCGGGAGGGGTGGCGGTGCCCGCTGCTCGATCAGCAAGGATCGGCGCTGCTCGGTGGTCGAGTAGCCGCGCAGCGGCGTATCGAGACCTCGGTGCCCTAGTGGGGCCGGATCGGCGCTCTTGGTGGTCGAGTAGCCGCGGAGCGGCGTATCGAGACCCGTGGTCGGGGATCTCGATACGCGGGCGGTGCCCGCTACTCGATCAGCAAGATGGGGCGCTGCTTGTTGGTCGAGTAGCCGCGGAGCGGCGTATCGAGACCCGTGGGTCGGGGATCTCGATACGCGGGCGGTGCCCGCTACTCGATCAGCAAGGATCGGCGCTCTTGGTGGTCGAGTAGCCGCGGAGCGGCGTATCGAGGCCTCGGTGCCCTGCGGGGCCGGATCGGCGCTGCTTGGTGGTCGAGTGTCCGCGCAGCGGCGTATCGAGACCCGTGGGTCGGGGATCTCGATACGCGGGCGGTGCCCGCTACTCGATCAGCAAGGTGGGGCGCTGCTTGGTGGTCGAGTAGCCGCGCAGCGGCGTATCGAGACCTCGGTGCCCTGCGGGGCCGGGGGCGGCGACGGCTCCGCTCCGTCCTCACGGGGCGAGCAGCCGCCCGGCGCCGCGGTGGGCGGCGAGGGAGCGGGGGAGGGCGGCGCGTAGACTGGGGCGGCCATGATCCAGACTCTCGACCTCCGCGGCCGTCGTCCCTCCTCCGCCGAGCTCCTCGCCCTCGTGCCCCGCAATCCGGGCACGTCGGCCGCCGTCGGGCCCGTCGTCGCCGAGCTGATCGCCGACGTCCGCGAACGCGGCGCGGAGGCGCTCCTCGACCAGGCGGAGCGGCTGGACGGCGTGCGCCCCCCGCACCTCCGAGTGCCCGCCGAGCAGATCGCCGAGGCTCTCGACCGCCTCGACCCGGCCATCCGCGGCGCACTCGAGGAGGCGATCGCGCGCGTCCGCCTCGCCAGCGCCGCGCAGATCCCCCCGCCCCGCACCACCGAACTCGACGACGGCGCCACGGTCACCCAGCGCTGGCAGCCCGTCGCCCGCGCCGGCCTCTACGTCCCGGGCGGCAAGGCGGTCTACCCGTCGAGCGTCGTCATGAACGCCGTGCCCGCGCAGGCCGCCGGCGTCGCCTCCATCGCCCTGGTCTCGCCTCCTCAGAAGGCGTTCGGCGGCTCCGTGCACCCCACGATCCTCGCGGCCGCCGCGCTGCTCGGCATCGACGAGGTCTACGCGGTCGGAGGCGCCGGAGCCGTCGCCGCACTGGCCTACGGCGTCGACTCGATCGGGCTGGACCCCGTCAGCATCATCACCGGACCGGGAAACGTCTGGGTCACCACCGCGAAGCGCCAGGTGCTCGGCCAGGTCGGCATCGACTCGGAGGCGGGCCCGACCGAGATCCTCGTGATCGCCGACGACTCCGCCGACCCGCGCCTGGTCGCCGCAGACCTGGTCAGCCAGGCCGAGCACGACGAGGCCGCCTCCGCGGTCCTGGTCACCGACAGCGCCGAGCTCGCCGCCGCGGTCGAGCGCGAGGTCGCGGTGCAGGCCGCCGCCACCCACCACGCGGAGCGCGTGGCGATCGCGCTCGACGGCCCGCAGTCCGCGCTCGTGATCGTCGACGACCTCGAGCTCGCCTGCGCGTTCAGCGACGCCTACGGCCCCGAGCACCTCGAGCTGCACACGGCCGACCCCGTCGCGACGGCCGAGCGGATCCACGACGCCGGCGCGATCTTCCTCGGCCCGACCACCCCGGTGAGCCTGGGCGACTACCTCGCCGGCTCCAACCACGTGCTCCCGACGCTGGGGCAGGCGCGCTTCTCCTCCGGGCTCGGCGCCTACACCTTCCTCCGGCCGCAGCAGCTGATCTCGTACGACCGCGGTGCGCTCGAGCGCGTCGCCCCGCACATCCGCGCTCTCAGCGACGCCGAGGCGCTGCCCGCCCACGGCGACGCCGTCGACGCCCGCTTCGCCTGAGACCGAGAGGCCCTCGATGTTCTGCCCCTTCTGCCGGCACCCCGACTCCCGAGTGATCGACTCGCGCACGAGCGACGACGGCCTCTCGATCCGCCGCCGCCGACAGTGCCCGTCGTGCGGCCGGCGCTTCTCGACGACCGAGACGGCGAGCCTCGTCGTGATCAAGCGCAGCGGAGTCGTGGAGCCCTTCAGCCGCGAGAAGATCGTCAGCGGCGTCCGGAAGGCCTGCCAGGGCCGGCCCGTCACCGACACCGATCTGGCCGTGCTCGCGCAGCGGGTGGAGGAGAGCATCCGCTCCACGGGCGCCTCGCAGATCGACGCGAACGACATCGGGCTCGCCATCCTGCCGCCGCTGCGCGAGCTCGACGAGGTCGCCTACCTCCGCTTCGCGAGCGTCTACCAGGCGTTCGACTCGCTGGACGACTTCGAGTCGGCGATCACCCTGCTCCGCGCCGAGCGCACCTCCGTGCCCCACAGCGCCGACGAGATCTGAGGCCCGGGTGTACCCGCTCCTGTTCCGCACCGTCCTGCGCCGCCTCGACCCGGAGCGGGCGCACCACCTGAGCTTCCCGGTGATCCGGGCCCTCGGCGCCCTCGCGCCGGTCCTGCGCCGGGCCACCGTTCCGCGCGGAACGCCTGCGGTCGAGACGCTCGGGCTCCGCTTCGAGACCCCGTTCGGCGTCGCGGCCGGCTTCGACAAGGACGCCACCGCGGTCCTGGGCTTCGGCGCGCTCGGCTTCGGACACGTCGAGATCGGGACTCTGACCGCTCGGGCGCAGCCGGGCAACGACCGGCCGCGCCTCTTCCGGCTGATCGCGGACCGCGCCGTCGTCAACAGGATGGGCTTCAACAACCACGGTGCCGAGGCCGCGGCGCAGCGGCTGATCCGGCTGCGCAGCGCGCGCCACCGCCCCGTGATCGGCGTGAACATCGGCAAGAGCCGGGTGGTCGAGGTGGACGACGCGATCGAGGACTACCTGATCAGCACGCGCCTGCTCGCGCCGCTCGCCGACTACCTCGTCGTGAACGTCAGCTCGCCGAACACCCCCGGGCTCCGCGGCCTGCAGGAGATCGACCGCCTCGAGCCGCTCCTCGCGGCCGTCAAGGACGCGGCCGACACGACGCCCCTGCTGGTGAAGATCGCCCCCGACCTCTCCGACGACGAGGTCGGCCGCGTCGCCGAGCTCGCCGTCCGCCTGGGGCTGGACGGGATCATCGCGACCAACACGACGCTCTCGCGGGAGGGCCTCTCGACCGGTCGTGCCGTGGTCGAGGCGGCCGGAGCCGGCGGCCTCTCCGGAGCTCCGCTGGCCGCGCGCTCGCTCGAGGTGCTCCGCGTGATCCGGGGCGTCGTCCCCGCGGCCTTCTGCGTGGTCTCCGTCGGAGGAGTGGAGACGGCGGACGACGTGCGCGAGCGCCTCGACGCGGGTGCCACCCTCGTGCAGGGCTACACCGCCTTCATCTACCGCGGGCCTCTGTGGGCTCGGGCGATCAACCGGGGACTGGCCCGCGCCTCCTGACCGGCCGCGCACGACGAAGGGCCCCCGGAGCCGCGCGAGGCGCGGCCACAGGGGCCCTTCGTGGTCCGCCGTCCGACTACTCGGGGAAGGCGCGGCGCTTGACCTGGGGCTTCGGCAGGCGCATGACGCGCAGCTGGAGGGCGCGCATCGCGGCGTACCAGCGGATGCCCTTCTCGACCTTGTCGGCGCCGTAGCGCTCGGCGAGCTTCCGGCGCATGCGCATGCCGAGGAGGATGCAGTCGATCACCGCGAGGAGGAAGAACACCCAGAGGATGACGAGCGTCGCGTACTGCAGCTCCGGCTGCGGGAAGAAGCTCAGCAGCAGGACGACGACCATCACCGGGATGAGGAACTCGCCGAGGCTGAATCGCGCGTCGACCCAGTCGCGCACGAACTTGCGCTGGGGACCCTTGTCGCGCAGGGGCAGGTAGCGCTGGTCGCCGGCGGCGAGGCCGATGCGGGCCTGCTCGCGCGACACGGCGGCCTTCTCGCGGGCGTCGCGGGCGGCCTGCTTGCGGTCGGTGACGACCAGCGGACGCTTGCGGGCCAGCTCCTGCTCGCGCCGGGTCGGCGTCGGCCGGCCCTTCCCGGAGCCGGGGGAGCCGGCGTCGTCGGGCGTGTCGGTTGCGATCGGGTGCTTGGCCACGGGGAACGTCCTTGGAATCGGGGGTCTCTTAAGATTACCTCCATGGCTCACGACGCTCCGACTCCGCCCGCACTCTCCTCCGACGAGGAGGCCGTCCTCGCCGCCGTCCGCGACGATCTGCCGCGCTCGCTCGCCCAGCTCGGGCAGCTCGTGCGGATCCCGTCCGTCTCGTGGGACGGCTTCGACGCCACCCGCGTGGCCGCGAGTGCCGAGGCCATCGCCGAGCTCGCCCGCGAGACGGGCGTCTTCGACGACGTCGCGATCCACAGCGCCACGATCGACGGGACCGACGTGCTCGGCCAGCCGGCCGTCCTGGCCACCCGCGCCGCCCGGAACGGAGCGCCGACCGTCCTCCTCTACGCCCACCACGACGTGCAGCCGCAGGGCGCGGAGTCGGCGTGGGAGACGCCTCCGTTCGAGCCGACCGTGCGCGGCGACCGCCTCTACGGGCGCGGCGCCGCCGACGACAAGGCCGGAGTCGTCTCCCACCTCGCCGCGGTGCGCGCACTGCGCGAGATCGCGGGCGAGGACCACGACCTCGGGCTGGTCCTCTTCATCGAGGGGGAGGAGGAGTTCGGGTCGCGCTCGTTCCCCACCTTCCTCCGCGAGCACCACGACGAGCTCCGGGCGGACGCGATCATCGTCGCCGACAGCGACAACTGGGACGTCGACACGCCCGCGCTGACGGTAGGCCTGCGCGGCAACGTCACCTTCACCCTCACCGTCAGCACCCTCGCGCACGCCTCGCACTCGGGCATGCTGGGCGGGGCGGTCCCGGACGCGATGCTCGCGGCGGTCCGCCTCCTCGCGACGCTCTGGAACGAGGACGGCTCGGTCGCCGTCGCCGGCCTCACGGAGCACGACGGGGCGGTCCCCGAGACGACCGAGGAGGACCTCCGCCGCGACTCCGGGCTGCTCGACGGGGTCTCGCCGATCGGCACCGGCGCGATCCTCTCGCGCCTGTGGTCGAAGCCGGCCGTCACGGTCACCGGGATCGACGCGCCCAGCGTCGTCGACGCCTCCAACACCCTCGTCCCGTCCGTTCGCGTGAAGATCAGCGCCCGCATCGCCCCCGGCCAGGACGCGGAGGAGGCCTTCGCCGCGATCGAGAGCCACCTGCGCGCGAACTCCCCGTTCGGCGCTCACCTCGCGATCGAGGACGTCGACACCGGCAGCCCCTTCCTGGTCGACGCGACCGGCTGGGCCGTGGACCTGGTGAAGGGCGCGATGGCGGACGCCTGGGGACGCGAGCCCCTCGAGACCGGGATCGGCGGGAGCATCCCGTTCATCGCCGACCTCGTGCGCGAGTTCCCCGAGGCGCAGATCCTCGTCACCGGTGTCGAGGACCCCGACTCGCGCGCGCACAGCCCCAACGAGTCGCTGCACCTGGGCGTCTTCAAGCGCGCCGCGCAGACCGAGGCCCTCTTCCTGCTCCGCGCCGCCGCTCACCGCGACTGACCACGGGTCGTGGAATACCCCGGTGACCATCCGGGTTGCAGCCGTAGAATCCCGGTAGGCACGACGACCGTTCCGCCCGTCCCCTGAGGAGTGACATGTCAGACACACTGACCGACCAGACGGCGACCCCCCTCGCCACCCCGTCCAGCGCGGCCCACGGCGTCTCGATGACCCCGACCGCTGCCGCCAAGGTCAAGAGCCTGCTCGAGCAGGAGGGCCGCGACGACCTGCGCCTGCGCGTCGCCGTGCAGCCCGGCGGCTGCTCCGGCCTCATCTACCAGCTCTACTTCGACGAGCGCACCCTCGACGGCGACGCCGCGGTGGAGTTCGAGGGCGTCGGCCTGGTCGTCGACAAGATGAGCGTCCCCTACCTCGACGGCGCCTCGATCGACTTCGAGGACACCATCCAGAAGCAGGGCTTCACCATCGACAACCCCAACGCGGGCGGCAGCTGCGCCTGCGGCGACAGCTTCCACTGACACCGCGCGGTCCCGGGCCGCAGCGCGTCCGAACGGCGTCCGACAGTCCACTCCGGTGGCCCGTCGGGCGCCGTTCGTCGTGACTGCACCACTCGGCCGGGACGTCAAGAGCGGGTCGTCGTGCACCGGGCCGCCGGAGCGGAAGGGTAGGCTGGAGCCGGTCTAATACAGTTTCGTGTGAACTGGTCCCCAGTCTTCCGAAAGGTCACCGGTGCGCTTCAATCGCCGAATCCGCAGATGGGTCGCTGCCCCCGTCGCAGGAGCCCTCGCCCTCGTCCTCGCGGGCTGCACGCAAGAGCAGCTCCAGGGCTGGCTCCCCACCGAACCCGGCACGACGAACCACGTCGACCGCGTCATCGGACTCTGGGTCACCTCCTGGATCGTCCTGCTCGCCGTCGGCGTCGTCACGTGGGGTCTCACCATCTGGGCGGTGGTCGTCTACCGCCGTCGCAAGGGGCAGACCGGCCTGCCGGTCCAGCTGCGCTACAACATGCCGATCGAGATCTTCTACACGATCGTTCCGCTGATCCTCGTGATCGGCTTCTTCGCCTTCACCGCGCGCGACCAGGCCGCCATCGAGCAGCCCTACGACGACCCGGACGAGACCATCCAGGTGTACGGCAAGCAGTGGGCGTGGGACTTCAACTACGTCGACGAGGACGTCTACTCCGCCGGCATCCAGGGCCAGTACCAGGAGGGCGGAGACGCGGCCGGCTCACTCGTCGAGTCCGAGATCCCCACGCTCTACCTGCCCGTCGGACAGAAGATCAAGATCCAGCTCGACGCGCGCGACGTGATCCACTCCTTCTGGGTCGTCGACTTCCTCTACAAGAAGGACATGATCCCCGGCAAGACGAACTACATGTACGTCACGCCGCTCAAGGAGGGGACCTACGCCGGCAAGTGCGCCGAGCTCTGCGGCGAGTACCACTCCGCGATGCTCTTCAACGTCAAGGTCGTCTCGCAGGGCGAGTACGACGACTACATCCAGTCGCTGCGCGACGCGGGCCAGACCGGTCAGCTCGGCGCGGAGTACAACCGCAATTCGAACCTTCCCGGAACCGGCGCGCCGGCCCGCGAGAACGAGGAGTAAGGGAGCATGAGCACCGCCACGGCACCCCGCCCGACGCGCACCGCCGGCATTCCGCCGGTCCAGCGCAAGGCGAACGTCCTCGTCCGCTGGATGACGTCGACCGACCACAAGGTCATCGGGTACATGTACCTGATCACGTCCTTCATCTACTTCTGCATCGCCGGCGTGATGGCCCTGGTCATCCGCGCCCAGCTGTTCGAGCCCGGCCTGAACGTGGTCGAGACCCGCGAGCAGTACAACCAGCTGTTCACGATGCACGGCACGATCATGCTGCTGATGTTCGCGACGCCGCTCTTCGCGGGGTTCGCGAACGTCCTGATGCCGCTGCAGATCGGCGCTCCCGACGTCGCGTTCCCCCGCCTCAACGCCTTCGCGTACTGGCTCTACAGCTTCGGCTCGCTCATCGCGGTCGCCGGATTCGTCACCCCGCAGGGCGCGGCGTCGTTCGGCTGGTTCGCGTACGCGCCACTGTCGAGCACGACCTTCTCACCAGGGCTCGGCGGCAATCTCTGGGTCTTCGGCCTCGCGCTCTCGGGCTTCGGCACGATCCTCGGCGCGGTGAACTTCATCACGACGATCATCACGATGCGCGCCCCCGGCATGACGATGTTCCGCATGCCGATCTTCACCTGGAACATCCTGGTGACGTCGATCCTCGTGCTGCTCGCGTTCCCGGTGCTCGCCGCCGCGATGTTCGCCCTCGGCGCCGACCGCGTGTTCGACGCCCACATCTACGACGCGGCCAACGGCGGCGTCCTGCTCTGGCAGCACCTGTTCTGGTTCTTCGGCCACCCCGAGGTGTACATCATCGCGCTGCCGTTCTTCGGCATCGTGTCCGAGGTCTTCCCGGTCTTCAGCCGCAAGCCGATCTTCGGCTACAAGACGCTGATCTACGCGACCATCGCGATCGCCGCCCTGTCCGTGACGGTGTGGGCCCACCACATGTACGTCACGGGATCGGTCCTGCTGCCGTTCTTCTCGCTGATGACGATGCTCATCGCGGTCCCGACCGGCGTGAAGATCTTCAACTGGGTCGGCACCATGTGGCGCGGATCGGTGACCTTCGAGACCCCGATGATCTGGGCGATCGGCTTCCTGATCACCTTCACGTTCGGCGGACTCACCGGCGTCATCCTCGCGTCGCCCCCGCTCGACTTCCACGTCTCCGACTCGTACTTCGTGGTCGCGCACTTCCACTACGTCGTCTTCGGGACCGTCGTCTTCGCGATGTTCTCGGGCTTCTACTTCTGGTGGCCCAAGTGGACCGGCAAGATGCTGAACGAGACGCTGGGCAAGTGGCACTTCTGGCTGCTGTTCATCGGCTTCCACACCACCTTCCTCATCCAGCACTGGCTGGGCGTCGTCGGCATGCCGCGCCGCTACGCCAGCTACCTGCCCGAGGACGGCTTCACCTGGATGAACCAGGTGTCGACGGTCGGAGCGATGATCCTCGCGGTGTCGCTGATCCCGTTCTTCCTGAACGTGTACATCACGGCCCGCAAGGCGCCCAAGGTGACGGTGAACGATCCGTGGGGCTTCTCCCGGTCGCTCGAGTGGGCCACCTCGTGCCCGCCGCCCCGCCACAACTTCACCTCGATCCCGCGCATCCGCAGCGAGGCCCCGGCGTTCGACCTCAACCACCCCGAGGCCGGCATCCCCGTCGGAATCGGTCCGGCGAAGGACGCTCCGGACGCCCCCACGTACGACAAGTCCGAAGGCACGGTGAAGTAGGGCCATGCGCGCCAACGTCAATCTCTTCTGGCTCCTCGCGGGCTTCTTCCTCCTCGCCGACATCACGTACATCGTGTGGTCGCTGCTCGACACGGGCCAGGTGGAATGGGTCGGCACCGTCGGCATCGGCCTGTCGTCCGTCCTGGGCGCGTTCATCGCGTTCTACGTCGGCCGCGTCCACAAGGCGCAGGGTGCCGAGCTCCCCGAGGACCGCCTCGACGCGGACATCGACGACGGAGACCCCGAGCTCGGCTTCTTCAGCCCCTGGAGCTGGTGGCCGCTCATCCTGGGCGGTTCCGCCGCCCTGGGGTTCCTCGGCCTGGCCGTCGGGTTCTGGATCACCTACATCGCCGTCGGGCTCTTCCTGGTCGCCATCGCCGGCTGGGTGTACGAGTACTACCGCGGATACTTCGCCCGCTAGGGCGTACCGCACGGCCGAGGGCCGGGTGCACGAGGGCGGACGCTCCGGGCACCCGGCCCTCTCGTGTGCCCGGGGGAGGGCGAGGTGCCGGCTCGGAGGTGGAGGGGGGCCGCCTCGGTGTCTCGACCGGCGGAGGAGCATCCGTCGGGCCGACGCATGCGTCACCATGCCTCCTCCCGATCCAGCGTCCGGGGAGGGCCAGGGATCGGATCCGACCGGGCAGGCGCTGAGGCCGTCGTCGGGTGTCGGGCGGTCCGGCGCTCGGAGGACGACGCCGGAGTCGCACGAGCCCGCACGGATCGTCCTCGGTGCCCGGGTGGGACCTGTCGGTGGCGGCCGGAACCTGCTCGCGCGCGTCCGTGAGGGCCGCCTCGGTCGGAGGGTCTGGTCTTGGCGGCGGCATGGCGTCTCCTGTGCGAGACCAGCCCACCACGCGGCACGAGGCCTCATGCACAGGACGAGACCCTCTGACGCATCAACGAGGCCCTCGGCGGGGGTACGTGGCCGTCCTCGGTGTCATAGCGGTGCACGTGTCACAGCGGTGTACGTGTCACCACGAGCTCTCTTCAGGGGCGACGAGCCCTCCGATGTGGGGAGGGCCCTTCAGCGCGACTCCGGGCCCCTCCGCAGCACGAGCGCGTCCTGAGAGGCTGGAGGCGCTCCGTCGACCGCTGGTGACGCCCCTGTTATGGCAGGAGGTCCGCTCGAGCGGCACGACTGGTTCCTGCGTGACGTCCGGTGTGCGTGCACTCGTCACCTGCCCCTTCCGCGTGAATGCCGTGTCCGGTCGTCAGGGGATGTGCGAGTCGCTGTGCCACGGACGACTCCGGGCGCAGAGCTCCCGTGCGTCGACAGGGCCGCGGGCCTCGAGCGCGGGATCGTCGTCGGCGGCCGAGCACGGCGGGACGGGACCGGTTCGACTGTCCAGAAGTTGTCGCACTCGACGCCGAGTGCGACAACTTCTGGAGGGTCGAACGGGCGGGCGGCGTCGAGGCGCCGGCGCGACCTCCCGCGGGAACGACGAAGGGCCCGGACGAATGAACGTCCGGGCCCTTCGGGGGAGGGTCAGTGCTCGCTGTGCGAGCTCTCGAGCTCCTTCTGGGTGACGGGGGTGATCCGGTCCTCGAAGAACCAGCGGGAGAGGCCGGCGCGGACGCGCTGCGGGGCGGTGATGCGGCCACGCGAGTCCGGACGGATCATCAGCGGCTCGTACTCGTCCTGACCGACGAGCTTCCAGCGCTCGTACTCGTCGAGCTGCTGGTGCACCTCGATGAACTCGCCGCCGGGGAGGCGGACGATGCGGCCCGACTCGAAGCCGTGCAGCGCGATCTCGCGGTCCTTCTTCTGCAGCGCCAGGCAGATGCGCTTGGTGATGAAGTACGCGATGAACGGACCCGCGATGAGCAGGAACTGCAGGCCGTGGATCACACCCTCCATCGTGAGGTGGAAGTGCGTCGCGATGAGGTCGGACGACGCGGCAGCCCAGAGGACGGCGTAGAAGCTGACTCCGGCGGCGCCGATCGCGGTGCGGGTCGCGGCGTTGCGCGGGCGGTCGAGCAGGTGGTGCTCGCGCTTGTCACCGGTGATCCACGCCTCGAGGAACGGGTAGAGCATGACCACGGCGATGAACAGACCGAGACCGACGAGCGGGATCAGGATGTTGAACGACAGGGTTCCGATGCCCGGGATGGCCCACTCGAGTCCCGGCGGGACGAGGCGCAGGGCGCCGTCGGCGAAGCCGATGTACCAGTCGGGCTGGGTTCCCGCGGAGACGGGCGAGGGGTCGTACGGGCCGTAGTTCCAGATCGGGTTGATCGTGAACAGCGAGGCGATGAGGACGACGACGCCGAAGACGATGAAGAAGAATCCACCGGCCTTCGCGGCGTAGACCGGCAGCACCGGGTAGCCGACGACGTTCTGCTCGGTCTTGCCCGCACCGGGGAACTGGGTGTGCTTGTGGACGACCACGAACACGAGGTGCAGGGCGATGAACGCGAGCACCAGCGCCGGCAGCAGCAGGATGTGCAGCGTGTAGAGGCGGCCGACGATGTCGGTTCCCGGGAACTCGCCGCCGAAGAGCAGGAACGAGATCCAGGTGCCGACGATCGGGATGCCCTTGACCATGCCGTCGATGATGCGGAGGCCGTTGCCCGAGAGCAGGTCGTCGGGGAGGGAGTAGCCGGTGAAGCCCTCGGCCATCGCGAGGATGAAGAGGACGAAGCCGATGACCCAGTTGAGCTCGCGGGGCTTGCGGAACGCGCCGGTGAAGAAGATGCGCAGCATGTGCAGGCCGATCGAGGCCACGAACAGCAGCGCCGCCCAGTGGTGGATCTGCCGCATCAGCAGGCCGCCGCGGATGTCGAAGGAGATGTCGAGCGAGGACGACATCGCCGCCGACATCTCGATGCCCTTGAGGGGGAGGTAGCTGCCCTCGTAATGGGTCTCGACCATCGAGGCCTGGAAGAAGAAGGTGAGGAAGGTGCCCGACAGCAGGATGATGACGAAGCTGTAGAGCGCGACCTCGCCGAGCAGGAAGGACCAGTGGTCGGGGAAGATCTTGCGACCGAACTCCTTGACGACCGCGGAGATGCTCGTGCGCTCGTCGATGTAGTTCGACGCCGCTCCGACGTACCCCTTCTGGAACTTGCCGGATCCGAGGATGACGCCGTCCTCGGGCTCCGCGGGGGAGCTGGAGGGGCGTGAGGGGGTGGTGGTGGACATGTGAGTCATCGCTCCCAGAAGGACGGTCCGACGGGCTCCGTGAAGTCGCTTCTGGCGACCAGGTAACCCTCGGCGTCGACGGTGATGGGGAGCTGCGGAAGCGGACGCTTCGCCGGGCCGAAGATGACGGCGGCCTCGCGCGTGATGTCGAATTGCGACTGGTGGCACGGGCACAGCAGGTGGTGGGTCTGCTGCTCGTACAGCGCCACAGGGCAGCCGACGTGCGTGCAGATCTTGGAGTAGGCGACGATTCCGTCGTAGTTCCAGGTCTCGCGACCCTCACTGACGATGAGGTCCTCGGGCTTCAGGCGCATCAGGAGGACGGCGGCCTTGGCCTTCTCCTCCAGCTTGCCCTCGGCGTCGTTGAGGCCCTCGGGGATGACGTGGAAGGCGGATCCGAGGGTGACGTCCGATGCGAGGATCGGCGCTCCCGACGGGTCCAGGGTGAGCCTCGTGCCCTCTTCCCACAGCGTGGTCTTGAGGAGGGCGACGGGGTTCTGGTCCTGCGGGCCGAGGCCCCGGAACAGGATCACGGCGGGCAGGGGGAACACGACGAGGGAGGCGATCAGGCTGTTCCGGACGAGGGAGCGGCGGCCGAAGCCGGACTCCTTGTCGGACTGGTCGAAGATCTCGAGCGCACGGGCGCGGGTGGGCTCCGCGCTGCGGACGGGGTGGCGGATGTCGATGCCCTCGTGGTCCGACATCAGCTGCTTGCCCCAGTGGACGGCGGCGATGCCGATGCCCAGGAGCGCGAGGGACATGCCCAGGCCGATGAACAGCGTGTTCAGCCGGACCGACGCGACGTCCTCGGTGATCGGGAACGCCATGTAGGCGGCGACCGCGAAGATCGAGCCCGCGAAGGAGAGGTAGAAGAGCGTGTACACCGTGCGCTCGGCACGCTTCTCGACCTTGGGGTCGAGGTCGGTCATCCGGGGGCGGTGCGGCGGGAGGCCCGGGTCCTGGACGCGGTCCCGCGTCACGACCGCGGTGCCGGCCGGAGCCGTTCCGTGCCCGGTGGCCGACGAGGTGGCGAGGTCCGTGCCACCCTCATCGTGCTCTGCCATGGTTCTCCTTTTCACGCCGTGTCGGCACCAGTCGGTGCCGTGGGTCAGTCGCGCCCGTCAGGGCGCTGCAGTCGTCTAGTTGGATCGGGCGGTGATCCACACCGTCAGGGCCACGATCGCGCCGAGGCCGAAGATCCAGAGGAACAGGCCCTCCGCGACCGGTCCGAGGGAGCCGAGCGCGAATCCGCCTGGGGACGGGTTGGCCTCGATGTACTTGAGGTACGAGATGATGTCGCGCTTGTCCTCGGGCGAGATGTTCAGGTCGTTGAAGACCGGCATGTTCTGCGGGCCGGTGACCATCGCCTCGTAGATGTGAGCCTCGGTCACGCCGCCCAGCGGGGGAGCGAACTTCCCCTCGGTGAGCGCGCCGCCGGCTCCGGCGACGTTGTGGCACATGGCGCAGTTGATGCGGAACAGCTCGGCGCCGTTCGCGGCGTCGCCCTGTCCGTCGAGGACCTCGCCCTCGGGGATCGCGGGGCCGGGGGCCAGCGACGCGACGTAGGCGGCGAGCTCGCCGACCTGCTCGTCGGTGAACTGGACCGGCTTCTCGAGCGCCTGGGGGCCGTGCATCTGCATCGGCATGCGGCCGGTGCCGACCTGGAAGTCGACCGACGCCGCGCCCACTCCGATGAGGGAGGGAGCGTTGTCGGTGCCCGCGGCGTCGAGTCCGTGGCAGGTGGCGCAGTTCGCGGCGAAGAGCTTCGAGCCCTCGTCGATCGTCTGCTGGCTGGTGGACGACGTCTCCGCGGAGGCGGACGTCGCGACGCCGACCGCGGCGTAGGTCCCGCCGGTGAGCCCGAGGCCGATGGCGATCAGGGCCAGGGTGGCGAGCGGGTGGCGGCGACCCTTCTTGGCTCGGCTCTTCGTCTTCGGGGAGGCCATCGAGGCGTCCTTCCTGCGGGGGTCGGGAGTGGAGTGGGGCATCGGCGGGCGCGTCACTTGAGGAAGTAGATGACGGCGAACAGGCCGACCCAGACGACGTCGACGAAGTGCCAGTAGTACGAGACGACGATGGCGCTCGTCGCCTCCTTGTGGCCGAAGTTCTTGACCGCGAAGCCGCGGCCGATGACGAGGAGGAACGCGATGAGGCCGCCGGTGACGTGCAGGGCGTGGAAGCCGGTCGTCAGGTAGAAGGCGGAGCCGTAGGCGTTGCTGGAGAGCGTGACGCCCTCGGAGACGAGGGTCGCGTACTCGAGCACCTGGCCGGAGACGAAGACCGCGCCCAGGGCGTAGGTGAGGAAGAACCACTCGACCATCCCCCACTTGAACGGGCTGAGGCCCGTCGCGCGCGGCTGCAGGCGCTCGGCGGCGAACACGCCGAACTGGCAGCTGAACGACGAGGCCACGAGGATCACCGTGTTCACGCCCGCGTAGGGGACGTTGAGGATCTGGGTCTCGGCGCCCCAGAGCTCGGGGGAGGTGCTGCGCAGGGTGAAGTAGATCGCGAAGAGGCCCGCGAAGAACATGACCTCGCTGCCCAGCCAGACGATCGTTCCGACCGCGACCGGGTTGGGTCGGTTCACTACGGGCGCGGTGGCCGTGGGGGAGAGAGAGGTGCTCGTCACACAGACCATTATGGCCGATGGCAGGGGAGGGAAGTCGCACTAGCCGGGAGGCGATCCTCGTCGCATAATCTGGGAGCCATGTCGGAAACCCTGTCCTGGCCGCACGTTCTCAGCGCACTCCTCGAGTCCTCCGATCTGAGCGTCTCCGACGCGACGTGGGCCATGGAGCAGGTGATGGAGGGCGCGGCGACTCCGGCGCAGCTCGCGGGACTGCTGGTGGCCCTCCGGGCGAAGGGCGAGACGGTCGACGAGATCGTCGGCTTCCGCGACGCGATCCTCGACCACGCGGTGCCGCTGGACGTGGATCCGATGGCCCTGGACATCGTCGGGACGGGCGGGGACCGCTTCGGGACCGTCAACATCTCCTCCACCGCCTCGATCATCGCGGCCGCCGCCGGCACGCCCGTCGTGAAGCACGGGAACAAGGCCGCGTCCTCCTCCTCCGGCTCGTCCGACGTGCTCGCGGCACTCGGGGTCGACCTCTCCCTCTCTCCCGAGAGGGTGGCCGAGGTGTTCCGGCGGACGGGGATCGCCTTCGTCTTCGCGTCCCTCTTCCACCCCGGGTTCCGGCACGCCGGCCCGGTGCGCGCCGAGCTGGGCGTGCCGACGGTGTTCAACTTCCTCGGCCCGCTCTGCAACCCGGCGCGTCCCGAGGCGTCGGCGGTCGGTGTGGCGCACCTCGACCGGGTGCCGCTGGTCGTCGGCGTGTTCCAGACGCGCGGGGCGACGGCTCTGGTGTTCCGCGGGGACGACGGCCTCGACGAGCTCACGACCACGGGTCACAGCCACATCTGGGAGGTGTCGCGCGGCTCCGTGGTCGAGCACGACCTCGACCCGCGCGACCTGGGTCTGCCCCGGGCGCGCATCGACGAGCTGCGCGGCCGCGACGCCGCCTACAACGCGAGCGTGGTGCGCTCGGTGCTCGCGGGGGACGGTGGCCCCGTCCGCGACATCGTCCTCCTGAACGCGGCCGCGGGCCTCGCGGCGTTCGACCTGGCGCGCGACCCGGACCTGGTGCGCACGCCCATCCTGGAGCGCCTGCGGACGTCGATGGACCGCGCGGCGGAGGCCGTCGACTCCGGGGCCGCCACGGCCAAGCTCGAGGAGTGGGTCCGCGAGACGCAGCGCGCCGTCGTCCCGCTGCCGTAGGCGCGAGCGCAGGGCGTAACGTGGGGCTGCTGTCCGCGACGGTGCGGGCGGCGATCCACCACGCGCCGGATCGCCCGCAGGTCACGGGACGCCCGAGTGGTGGCCCGATCCTGGAGGAGACCTCGATGAAGAAGCTCATCAACGACCCGAAGAACGTCGTCATGGAGTCGGTGGCCGGTTTCGGCCTGGCGCACGCCGACCTGGTGCGGGTGGTGTCCGATCCCCTGTTCGTGGTGCGGGCCGATGCGCCCCGCTCGGGCAAGGTGGGCATCGTCAGCGGAGGCGGCAGCGGGCACGAGCCGCTGCACGCGGGCTTCGTCGGGTTCGGGATGCTGGACGCCGCCGTCCCCGGTCCCGTCTTCACCTCGCCCACGCCCGACCCGATCGTCGCGGCCACGCAGGCCGTCGACGGCGGCGCAGGGGTGCTGCACATCGTGAAGAACTACACGGGCGACGTCCTGAACTTCGAGACCGCGGCCGACCTCGCCGGCGCCGAGGGGATCGAGGTGCGCAGCGTGATCGTCGACGACGACGTCGCGGTGAAGGACTCGCTCTACACCGCGGGCCGTCGCGGCGTGGCCGGCACCGTGCTGGTCGAGCGGATCGCGGGCGCCGCTGCCGAGCGGGGCGACTCCCTCGACGAGGTCGCGACGATCGCAGAGACGGTGATCGCGAACGTGCGCTCGATGGGCGTCGCGCTCACGCCGTGCATCGTCCCGCACGCGGGCGAGCCGAGCTTCGAGCTGGGCGAGGACGAGATCGAGATCGGCATCGGCATCCACGGCGAGCCCGGCCGGGAGAAGATCGCGCTGGAGCCGGCCGACCGCATCGTCGACCGGATCCTGGGCCCGATCCTGGAGGACCTGCCGTTCTCCTCCGGGGACGACGTGCTCCTCCTCGTGAACGGCATGGGGGGCACGCCGCAGATCGAGCTGTACCTCGCCTACCGCCGCGCAGCCGAAGCGCTGGCCGAGAAGGGGATCACCGTCACGCGCAGCCTCGTCGGCAACTACACGACGTCGCTCGAGATGCAGGGCTTCTCGCTCACCGTCCTCAAGCTCGACGACGCCCTGACCGAGCTGTGGGACTCCCCGGTGCAGACCGCGGCGCTGCGGTGGGGACGCTGAGCGCCCGCGCGCACACCATGACCGGGACGACGGCCGCAGGAGCGGCGCACGAGGAGGAGACGACGATGCAGGACGCACAGGGAGCCGGGCTCGACGCGGCGTGGGCGACGGCGTGGATCCGCCGCGCCGCCGAGGCGATCGCGGAGCACCGGGTCGAGCTGATCACGCTCGACCGGGCGATCGGCGACGGGGACCACGGCGAGAACATGGACCGCGGCTTCCGGGCCGTGGTCGCGAAGCTGGACGCCGCGCCGGAGCAGGGGGTCCCGGCGGACGTGCTCAAGCTGGTCGCGACGACGCTCATCTCGACCGTCGGCGGCGCCTCGGGCCCGCTGTTCGGCACGGCGTTCCTGAAGGCCTCCGCCGCGGTCGCGGGCAGGGACGCGCTCGAGGGCGCGGACGTCGCAGCGCTCCTGGCCGCGGCGAGGGACGGCATCGTGCTCCGCGGCAAGGCCGAGGTGGGCGACAAGACGATGGTGGACGCGTGGACGCCGGCGGTCGACGCGGCGACGGCCGCCGCCGAGGAGGGAGCGGCACCGGCCGACGTCCTCGCTGCGGCGGCGGAGGCGGCGCAGAGCGGAGCGGAGTCGACGGACCCGCTGGTCGCCCGCAAGGGACGCGCCAGCTACCTCGGAGAGCGCGCCATCGGGCACCGCGACCCCGGAAGCGTGTCGACCGTGCTCCTGCTCCGCGCGGCGGCCGAGGCGGCGGCGTGAGCGTCGGGCTGGTCCTGGTCTCGCACAGCGCGCGACTGGCGGAGGGGCTGGTCGAGCTCGCGGAGCAGATGGCGGCCTCGGTCGCGCTGGTCGCCGCGGGCGGGACGGACGACGGCGGCATCGGCACCAGCTTCGACCGCATCACGGCGGCCCTGACGGAGGCCGACTCCGGCGAGGGCGTCGTCGTCCTCTGCGACCTCGGCTCGGCGATCATGACGGCGGAGACCGCGGTGGAGTTCCTGGACGACGACGCGCGCGCCCGGGTCCGGATCGCCGACGCCCCGCTGGTGGAGGGGGCCGTCGCTGCCGCTGTCGCCGCGGGCACGGGGGCGTCGCTGGACGAGGTGCTCGCCGCCGCGGAGTCGGCCCGGGGCGAGGCGCCCGCTGCTCCCGACGAGGAGACCGCGCCCGATGACGAGCGCGTGCAGCGCCGTGTCCGCTTGATCAACCCGAACGGCCTGCACGCGCGTCCCGCGGCCGACTTCGTGACGCTCGCCGCCACCTTCGACGCCCGGATCGACGCGAACGGCAAGGACGCCACGAGCCTGCTCGGCGTGATGTCCCTGGGGCTCGACCGCGGGGACGAGGTCGTCCTCTCGGCGACGGGGCCGCAGGCCCGGGAGGCGGTCGGCCGCCTCGGCGATCTGGTCGAGTCGGGCTTCGGAGAGGTCTAGCGCGACGTCGACCGGTCCAGGGACCGCGGAGGCGCCTCCTCCTACGCTGAGCGCATGGCACTCCGCGGAACCCGACCCCCGTCCGTCCTGCTCCGCCGACTCGTCACCGTCCCGCGCGTCGTGCGCCGGGCGGACGCGCGCGCGGCCCGGCGGCTGAACGCCCGTCGCCCGTCGCCCGTCGTCGACGGGGCGCTCGTGGGGCTCTCCCGGGCCGCGGACCACGGAGTCCTCTGGGCCGGCGTCGGCGTTCTGCTGCTCCTGGCGGGCCGTCCCCGCGAGGCTCTGCGGGGGACCGCCTCGCTCGCCGCGGCCAGCGCGCTCGCGAACCTGGTCGGCAAGCGCGTGTTCGGCGGCGACCGGCCGCTCCTCGTCGACGTCCCGGTCGGCCGGCGCCTGGCGACGGTGCCGACGTCCGCGTCCTTCCCCTCGGGGCACGCGGCGAGCGCCGCCGCCTTCGCCGCCGGGGTCGCGCTCGAGTCGCCCCGAGTGGGGGCGGCGGTCGCCCCGCTCGCCGCGGCTGTGGCCTTCTCCCGCTTGCACGTCGGCGTCCACTGGCTCTCGGACGTCCTCGGCGGCGCGGCGCTCGGCGCGGCGGTCGCGGTCATAGGCCGAGCCGTCCTGCCGGCCGAGCCGCGCCACGTGCCCGTCTCGGAGCGCGCGACCCGGCCCCCCGTCGACCGCAGCCCGCTGGGGGACGGTGCCGCACTCCTCGTGGTCCTCAACCCCGGCGCGGGCCGGGACTCGCACCGCCCCGATCCCGAGCCGCTGGTCCGAGCCCGGTTCCCGAAGGCGCGCGTGCACCGGCTGACCGAGGGCGAGGACCTCGCCGACGTGGTGCGCGAGGCGCGCTCGGGGGACTCTCCGCCCCGGGTGCTCGGGATCTACGGCGGGGACGGCACCATGTCGGTCGGTGCCGCTCTCGCCCGAGCCGAGGGGATGACGCTGCTCGTGCTGCCGGGCGGGACCATGAACCACTTCGCGAAGGCGCTGGGGCTGCTGACCGTCCAGGACGCGCTCGACGCGGCGACGATCGGCGAGCGCCGCGACGTCGACGTGGCCGAGGTCGTCGCGGACGGAGGAGACCCGGTGACGGTGCTCAACACGGTCTCGATCGGCGTCTACCCGGAGTTCGTCGCGGCCCGGGAGAAGCGCGAGAAGCGGATCGGCAAGCCGCTCGCCGCCGTGATCGCGGCCCTCTCGGTCGTCCGGCGCACCGACCCCTTCGAGCTCCGGCGCGACGGGAGCACGCAGCTCGTCTGGTCGTACTTCGTCGGGGTGAACCAGGAGCACCCGCGCACGGCCGCCCCGCTGGCCCGGCGACGTCTCGACGACGGACACCTCGACGTGCGCATCCTGCACTCGGGGCGCACTCCGCGCACCCGGGGCGCGCTCTCGCTCCTGCTCGGGCGGACCGCGACACCGGTGGTCGGCCGTGTGCCCGGCTGGCGGGCGCCCGTGGTCGAGTCGTTCTCGACGCCGGAGATCACCGTCGGCGCGCGCCGGCCCGCGGGAGACGACCCCGAGTGGGCGCACGACGGCGAGACCGAGTGCTTCGACGGCTCCCGCGACGGCTTCGACGAGGCCGTGGTGCGGATCGTGCCGCTGGGCCTGCGCGTCTACGCGACCGCCGACTAGGGGGCGGTACCGGCCCGGTCCCCGCCGTCCGCATCCGCCAGCAGCTCGGCCAGCGCGTCGAGGGCGGCGACCTGCCCGGCCACCACCAGCGCGCGGGCCTCGTCGATCGGGTGCCACCGGGCGTCCTCCAGCTCGGGGAAGCTGCGCAGCACGCCGGAGCCCCGCGGCCACTCCAGCTGGAAGGTGTTGCTCGCGACGAAGACCGTGTCCGCGTCTCCGCGCCCGGCGAAGACCGTGACCGTCTTGGCCGCGCTCTGCCGGAACGCGCCGAGGAGGGTCAGCTCCCCGACGGGCGGAGGAGCACCGATCTCCTCCTCGAACTCCCTTCGCGCGGCGTCGAGCGGCGTCTCGTCGCCCGTGTGCACGCCCTTCGGGATCGACCACGCCCGTGGGCGCCGGGTCCAGAAGGGGCCGCCCATCCGCCCGAGGAACACCTCGGTGCCGGAGGGGCCCTCGCGGTGCAGCAGGATCCCCGCGCTCGTCACCGCGGCCATCGCGTCTCTCCGGTCATCCCGCCATCCTGCCTCCCGCCCGTGGAAGGATCGGGAGGACCCGCCCGCGACCGCACGGAGTGAACCATGCACGACCACGAGATCCTCCGACAGCTGCGGGACGCGCTCGGAGACGCGGTCCTGACCGAGGGCTCCGAGTTCGACGCCGTGCACACCGACAAGTCGGGCTTCGCCGCACCGGGTCGCGCGCTCGCGCTCGTCGCGGCCCGCTCGGTCGAGGACGTGCAGGCGGCGCTGCGCATCGCGACCGAGCACCGGCTCCCGGTCGTGCCGCGGGGAGCGGGAACGGGCCTCGCTGCCGGGGGAGTGGCGAGCGAGGGAGCGCTCGTCCTCTCGACCGCCGCGATGGACCGCATCCTCGAGGTGTCGCTCGAGGACGAGCTGGCGGTCGTCGAGCCCGGGGTCGTCAATCAGGCGCTGTCGGACGCCGTCGCGCCTCACGGCCTCGTCTTCTCGCCCGACCCCGCGAGCCGAGCGATCTCGAGCATCGGCGGCAACATCGCGACGAACGCCGGGGGACTGCTCTGCGCCAAGTACGGCGTGACCCGGGAGGCGGTGCTCGGGCTCGCCGTCGTCCTCCCCGACGGACGCCTGCTCCGCACCGGCCGTCGCAGCGTGAAGGGAGTCACCGGGTACGACCTCACCGCGCTCCTGACCGGCTCCGAGGGAACTCTGGGCGTCATCGTCGAGGCCACCGTGAAGCTCCGCCCGATCCCGAGCGGGCGCGTGGTCACCGTCGGCGCGTACTTCCCGAGCGTCGTCGCCGCGGCCGCCGCCTCCGCCGCGATCACCGCCGCGTGGCTCCGTCCCGCCGTGATGGAGCTGATGGACGAAGCGGCGCTCACCGCGATCTCGCGCTACACCGGAGCTGCACTGGACCGTGGCGCCGCGTACCTCCTCGTCCAGACGGACGGCGGAGGAGCGGTGGCGGAGTCGCAGCGCGTCCTCGAGATCCTGACCGCCTCCGGGGGCGCCGCCGAGGCGACCGAGGACCCGGCCGAGGGCGAGGCTCTGCTGGCCGTCCGCCGGGCCTTCCACCCGGCGCTCGAGGCGGAGGGCCGCGTGCTGATCGAGGACGTCTGCGTGCCCCGCTCCGCGCTGCCGGCGATGTTCGCGGCGATCCGCGGCATCGAGGAGCGGACGGGGCTCAGCATCCCCACCGTCGCCCACGCGGGGGACGGGAACCTGCACCCGAACTTCGTGCTGCCCGCGGGGGACGGACCCGTGGGGGAGGACGTCTGGGAGGCCGCCGCGGAGCTCTTCCGCACGGCCCTGGCCCTCGGCGGCACGCTCACGGGCGAGCACGGCGTGGGACTGCTCAAGCGGCGCTGGCTGGCGGAGGAGCTGGGCGAGGACTCGCTGGCGCTCCAGCGCGGGATCAAGGCCGTGTTCGACCCGCTGGGGATCATGAACCCGGGGAAGGTCTTCTGAGGGGAGCGCCCGGGGCTACAGCAGCTCGGCCGTGATCATCGAGGCGGTGAGCACGACCGTCGCCGCGGACATCAGCCAGTAGAGGACCGTCTCGCGCCAGGAGCCGGCGGAGCCGAGGACGGGCAGCGCGGCGTAGCCGCCGGTGGTCCACACGTGGCGCAGCGGCGTCCGGCGCAGGCGCCGCGGCAGGCGCACGCGCAGCGGCCACAGCCAGTTGATCCCGCCGGTCGTGAGGGCGTCGCCGGCCACGTGCACGAGGTAGCCCAGCGTCGCGGCGACCCGGAGCCACGCCCAGGTGCCGTCGGCGAGCGCGACGAGGAGGACCGTGACGACGGTCGCCCCGGCCCACGCGATGCGCCAGGAGGGGGCGGCCCGGACGGCCTTCGCGGCGAAGGCGAGGGCGGGCAGAGTGAGGACGGCGGCCACGGCGACGGGGCCGACGACCGGCACCGGGAAGCGCAGCGCCGTGAGCACCGGCACCAGGTACCAGACGACGGCGACCGCGAGCAGCGAGTGCATGCCGTGCCGGTGCCCTCCGCTGATCCGGCCCGCGGTCGCCGTGAGCAGGGAGGCACCTGGCGCCGATCGGGAGACCGTCGCGCTCGCGTGGTCCGCGTCGGGCACCAGGGCCCAGCCTGCGGCGACTCCGAGGCCGACCAGCCGGAGGTCCAGCGGGAGACCCGCGAGGCCGAGGGGCCCGGCGACGGTGGGCACGGAGGCGGCGACGGCCCAGGCGAGCGCACCGGAGACGGCGTGCGAGCGGCCCATCATCGCGGGTCGGCTCCTTCGACTGGGCGCGGCGACGACGGAGGACGGCCGCGGCGGGACGAGAGAACCCCCGGCCGCGTGCGTGAGCACGGACCGGGGGTGAGGGTGGGCGATACCGGACTCGAACCGATGACCTCTTCCGTGTGAAGGAAGCGCGCTACCAACTGCGCCAATCGCCCAGGGGGACGTGCTGGACGACCCGAGAGACGATCGTAGCGGATCCGCGGGGTCCGGATGCACCGCCGACGCCCGCCACGCCCGGGTGAACGGACGGCGTCGAGCCGGTTTCGCGCGGAAAGACGCGGATCGGACTCCGAGTGACGGGATCGGCGCAGGCTCGATTTGGATTCCGGCGCCGCTGTCGTATACATTCTTCTAGGTCGAGCCGGGCAGCGAAAGCGCCGGACAGGCAGAACGACAGCACGACACGTAAGAAGGCAACACCAGTACGACCTACATGCGGATGTGGCGCAGCGGTAGCGCATCACCTTGCCAAGGTGAGGGTCGCGAGTTCGAATCTCGTCATCCGCTCGAACACCGGTCCTCGGACCGGCGTCATCGGGACGGCACCTTCGGGTGCCTCCCACCTGGTCGGCCCTCGGGCCGCCGACACCGAATCCCGTACACGGTGGATTGGCCGAGAGGCGAGGCAGCGGCCTGCAAAGCCGTATACACGGGTTCGAATCCCGTATCCACCTCGATCGTTCACCGAACGAGGCGCTCCGCACGGAGCAACGGGCGATTGGCGCAGCGGTAGCGCGCTTCCCTGACACGGAAGAGGTCACTGGTTCGATCCCAGTATCGCCCACCACGAGAACCCCCGGCCTCCGGCCGGGGGTTCTGTCGTTCCCGGCACCGGCGCTACCCTCGCAGGATGCCCGCCCCGATCCCCGTCGACGACCAGGGCACCCTCCTCCGCCTCGTCTCGCGGGACGACGGACCGGCCCTCGCCGCGGCGTACCGGCGCAACCGCCGGCACCTCGCGCCCTGGGAGCCGACGCGCTCGTCGCGCTTCTTCGAGGCGGGGGGCCAGACCGACGCCGTCGCGGACGCGCTCGCCGCGCACCGGGCCGGCAGCGTGCTCCCGCTCGTCCTCGACGCGGGCGGCGTGATCGTCGGTCGGCTGACTCTCGCGAACATCGTCCGCGGCGCCTTCGACAGCGCCGATCTCGGCTACTGGCTCGACAGCGGTCGGCAGGGCCGCGGCGTGATGACCAGCGCAGTCGGAGCCGTCCTGCGGACCGCGCGGGAGGATCTGGGGCTGCACCGCGTGCAGGCCGGGACGCTCCTCCACAACGTCGGCTCGCAGACCGTGCTGCAGCGCAACGGCTTCGAGCGGATCGGCGTCGCGAGGCGCTACCTGCGGATCGCCGGGGAGTGGCAGGACCACGTCCTCTTCCAGGCGCTGCTCGAGGGCGGACCGCTCCAGCCTCCGCCGACCCCGCTCGTCTAGGGTGAGCGGCGCCGGCCTTCTCCCGGCGCTCCGAGCGGGAGGGACGCGCCCATGACCACGCGGCACATCGGCGGACGAGAGTTCGACTTCGAGCGGCAGGTGGCCGTGATGGCGGTCGTGAACCGCACGCCCGACTCCTTCTACGACAAGGGCTCCACCTTCGCCCTGGACAGCGCCATCGCGGCCGCCGTGCGCGCCGCGGAGCTCGGCGCCGACTGGGTCGACATCGGCGGTGTGCCGTTCGGCCGCGGCCCCGCCGTCACGCTCCAGGAGGAGCTCGACCGTGTCGTCCCCGTCGTGGCGGGCATCGCGGAGCGGAGCGACGTGGTCGTCTCGGTGGACACGACGAGCGCCGAGGTGGCGCGCGCGAGCATCGCCGCAGGCGCCTCCGTCATCAACGACACGAGCGGGCTGCACGACCCCCGGATGCTCGAGGTCGTCGCCTCCTCCTCCGCCCAGCTCGTCATCACCCACAGCGTGGGCGCTCCCCGCAGCGAGCCGGAGAGGCCCGAGTACGACGACGTCGTGGCGACCGTGGTCGACCACCTGCGCGGCCGCGTCGATCGCGCGCTCTCGGGTGGGGTGCCTGCCGAGAGGATCGTCGTCGATCCGGGCCACGACCTGAACAAGAACACCCTGCACACGCTCGAGCTCACCCGCCGGCTGGGCGAGGTGGCCGCGCTCGGCTTCCCGGTGCTCGCCGCGGTGTCCAACAAGGACTTCATCGGGGAGGCGCTGGACCGGCCGCAGGGGGAGCGCCTCGAGGGCTCCCTCGCCGCCGCGGTGATCTGCATCCTGAACGGCGCGCGGATCGTGCGGATGCACGACGTGCGCCAGGCGGTCGACGCCGTGCGGATGACGGAGGCGGTGCTCGGCTGGCGAGCGCCCGCCTTCCTCCGCCACAACGTGGAGCCGGCGGCGTGAGCGCCCGCATCGACGGCCTGTCGCCGGCCGGACAGGACCTGTCCGACGAGGCTCTGCTGGCCCTCTACGCGGACGGTGCGGGCGAGCAGTGGCTCCGGGTCAACTTCGTCGCGAGCGTCGACGGAGCGGTCACCCGCGACGGCGTCTCGGGAGACCTCGGGGGCGCGGCGGACCTGCGCGTGTTCGACCTGCTCCGCCGGCTCGCCGACGTCGTGCTCGTCGCGGCCGGCACGGTGCGGACCGAGGGCTACGGCCCGATGGTGCTGAGCGACGAGTCCGTGCAGGCCCGGCTCGGCAGCGGGCTGGCCCCGCAGCCCGTCTTCGCGATCGTCTCGGGGTCGCTCGACCTCGATCCCGCCTCGCGGATCTTCACCGAGGCGCCGGTGCGCCCGATCGTCGTGACCACCGGCTCCTCACCGGTCCGCCGCCGCGCAGAGCTCGCCGAGGTCGCCGACGTGCTCGTCTGCGGCGACGCAGAGCTCGACGCGACGCGGATGCGGGCGCAGCTCGCGGAGCGAAGGCTCGGCCGGATCCACTGCGAGGGCGGTCCGTCGCTGCTGGGGACCCTCCTCGCCGCGGACGCCGTCGACGAGCTCTGCCTGACCGTCGCTCCGACGCTCGAGGCGGGGGACTCCGGGCGGCTCGCCCGTGGCGACGTCCCCGGACCGCGCCCGCAGCACCTGGCGCACGTGCTCAGCGCCGGCGACACGCTGCTCCTGCGCTACCTCCGCCGGCGCTGACCCGCCCTACTCGCGGCGCCGCTCGTTCTCGTCGCGCTTGGCCTCGGAGGCCGGGCGGGCGGCGATGACGGGGTGGGCGCCGGTGAAGCCGTCGCGGGCGGAGGCGATCGCCAGGATGCGCGGCTTCGCGACGTGCCAGCCCACGATCAGGGCGGGCACCCCGATCACCGCGACGATGCCCACGGTCCAGGTGCCGGTCGGGAAGTCGACGGCGATCAGGACCACGACGATCACCAGGAACGCCAGGGTGAGCCACGAGGTCACCGGGGCGCCGGGCATCCGGAAGGACGGGCGCTCCAGGCGCCCCTGGGCCGCCCAGCGCTGCAGCTGCATCTGGCAGAGGACGATCATGCCCCAGCCCGTGACGATCCCCAGCGCCGAGACGTTGAGGACGATCTCGAAGGCCTCGGACGGCACGAAGAGGTTGAGCACGATCCCGATCAGGGTGATGCTCGCCGTGAGCAGGATGCCGCCGTAGGGCACGCCCTGCTTGTTCATCCGGCCGGTGAAGGCGGGGGCGGAGCCGTTGAGCGCCATGGAGCGGAGGATGCGGCCGGTGGAGTAGAGCCCGGCGTTGATGCTGGAGAGCGCGGCCGTCAGGACGACGAAGTTCATGATCGATCCGGCGATCTCGCCCGAGGAGCCGTCGCCCAGCGAGCTGAAGAACGTGACGAACGGGCTCTCGCCCTTCGAGTAGGCCGTGTAGGGCAGCAGCAGCGTCAGCAGCAGCACCGAGCCGACGTAGAAGACGGCGATGCGCAGGATGACCGAGTTGATCGCGCGCGGGATGACCTTCGCCGGCTCCGCGGTCTCGCCCGCCGCCGTGCCGACCAGCTCGACTCCGGAGTAGGCGAACACCACGCCCTGGACGACCAGGACGCTGGCGATCAGGCCGCCGGGCAGGATGCCGCCGTTGTCGTTCCAGAGGCTGATCCCGGGGTCCACGGCGACGCCGCCGGACTGCAGCGGCCAGCCCGCGGCGAGCACGACGACGCCGATCACCAGGAAGACCACGAGCGCCGTGACCTTGATCAGCGCGAACCAGAACTCCAGCTCTCCGAAGACCTTGACCGAGACGAGGTTCAGCGAGAGCACGACGACCAGGGCGATGAGTGCGAGGAGCCACTGGGGCACGGAGGAGAAGAGCGACCAGTACTTCACGTACAGGGCCACCGCGGTGACGTCGGCGATCGCGGTCATCGCCCAGTTCAGGAAGTACATCCAGCCGGCGACGAAGGCGGCCTTCTCGCCCAGGAACTCGCGGGCGTAGGAGATGAAGGAGCCCGAGCTCGGCCGGTGCAGGACCAGCTCGCCGAGCGCGCGGAGGATCAGGTAAGCGAAGACGCCGCAGACCGCGTAGACGACGACCAGCGAGGGACCTGCGGTGGCGAGGCGGCCGCCGGCGCCGAGGAAGAGGCCGGTGCCGATCGCGCCGCCGATGGCGATCATCTGCAGCTGCCGGGGCTTGAGCCCGGGGCGGTAGCCCTCCTGCTCCTTCGAGAAGTCGGGCTGCGCGGGCCCGCGGTCGTCGTCGCTCTGCGTCACGGAGGCTCCCTCGTCACCGGATCGCGCCGGGCGGCTGCTCCGGCACGCCCGTCAGGGTACGGGCGCGCTGCTCGGAGGAGGCGGGTGGCGCGGTCCGCGGCATGCGGATCCTCTCAGGATCACGGCGCCTACCCTGGGGGCATGAGCGGACCGGATCTCGCACGGCAGTCCTCGCTCGACGGCGTCCGGATCCCGTCGCTGGCGAGGCGCCTGAACGGCGGCGCCGATCCGGCGCTCGTCTGGCGCAACGAGCTCGACGGGCTGACCTTCCGCGTGGACGCCGGGTACCTGAAGTGGAATCCCCGGTCCACGGGCGTCGACCTCCGGCGAGAGCTCGCGCGTCTGCGCTGGCTGGAGGGGCGGATCGACGCACCCCGGATCCTGGAGGCGGGCGAGGACGAGGAGGGGCAGTGGCTCCTCACCGCGCCGCTGCCCGGGCGGAGCGCCGTCGATCCGGAGTGGACGGCCCGGCCGGAGGAGGCCGTCCGCGCGATCGCGGCCGGCCTGCGGGCGGTCCACGCGCTCCCCGTCGACGCGATGCCCGAGGAGCTGCGCGGCGACTCCTGGTTCGCGCGCCGGCCGTCGGCGCTCGGCGCGGCACCGGAGCTCGTGGATCCGGTCGTGGTGCACGGCGACGCGTGCGCTCCGAACACGCTCGTCGACGACGACGGACGCTGGAGCGGCACGGTCGACGTCGGCGACCTGGGCGTGGGCGACCGCTGGGCGGATCTGGCGGTCGCCGCAGTCAGCCTCGGCTGGAACTACGGCCCCGGTCACACCCCGCTTCTCCTCGCGGAGTACGGAGCGGATCCGGACGACGAGCGCGCGGCCTACTACCGCGCGCTCTGGTCGTCCGAGTCCTGAGTCACTTCTTCTTCGCGGCCTCGTCGTCCTCGGCCGCGCCGTCGTCGCTGCGGTTCTCGCTCGCCAGGCGCAGCCAGCGCCCGTCGCGGACGTCCTTCTCGTGCACGGCCGCCTTCTTGTCGCTCGCGGCGGTGTCGCGCGGGGGGAGCTGGATGGTCTCCTCCGCCTCGATGCCCGCCTGCAGCTCGCGTCCGCGCTCGAGCTCGGCGTCGAACTCCGCGCCGAAGAGCAGGGCGATGTTGGTGATCCAGATCCAGAGGAGGAAGACGATCACGGCGCCGAGCGAGCCGTAGGTCTTGTTGTAGTTGGAGAAGTTGGCCACGTAGAACGCGAAGCCGGTCGAGGCGATGAGCCAGATCGCCAGGGCGACGATCGACCCGAGGCTGATCCAGCGGAACTTCGGCTGGCGGATGTTGGGCGCCCAGTAGTAGAGGATCGCGACGATCCCGATCGCGATGACCACGAGCACCGGCCACTTCGCGATGTTCCACACGGTGAGGGCGGCGGGACCCAGGCCCACGACGTCGCCGACGGCGGTCGCGACCGGTCCGCTGAGCACCAGGATGAGCGCCGCGATCACGATCAGGACGACCGTCACCACGGTCACGCCGAGCATCGTCGGGCGGAGCTTCCAGAAGGGGCGCCCCTCGTCGATCTGGTAGACGCGGTTCATCGCGCGGCCGAAGGCGCCGACGTAGCCGGAGGCGGACCAGATCGCTCCGACGACACCGGTCACGAAGGCCAGACCCGCGGCGGAGGAGCTGGTCAGCGCCTGGATCGGGTCGCGCAGCAGGTCGACGACCTCGCTCGACGCGAGGTTGCCGATCAGGTCGAGGACCAGATCGGTGGTGGCCTGGGCCTGGCCGAAGAGCCCCAGCACCGACACGATCGCGAGCAGGGCGGGGAAGAGCGCGAGCACGGCGTAGTAGGTGAGCGCGGCGGCGAGGTCGGTGCACTGGTCGGCGCCGAACTCGCGGGCCGTCTTCTTGAGGACGTAGAACCAGGAGCGCCTGGTGATGTCGGTGACGTCGTCGGGCTTCCGGGAATCGTCGGGATCGGGCGCTGTCTTCTCGCGGGTCGTGCTCTGCTCGGCCATGCGGACACGCTACGGGGCCGACAGTCGTCGGACGGCCCCCTTGACGGCGGGGCCGACCGTGTCGGGGTCAGGCTCGGCGCTGGCGCGCGGCGGCGAGGGTGCCGAAGAAGAGGAAGGAGCAGGTCGCGGCGAGGACGGTCAGCAGGGGCGCCTCCCAGCCGCCGCTCGCGTCGTGCGCGAATCCGATGACGGTCGGGGCGGTGGCGGCCACCGCGTAGCCGATGCCCTGCACCGTGGCCGAGAGCCGCGACGCGTGGGCGTCGGAGCGGGAGAGCCGCACGACGAGCACGAACACCACCGTGAAGCCTCCGCCCTGAGCCGCGCCGCCCAGCACGCACCAGAGCGCCCAGAGCTGCGGGGCGAGCAGCAGCCCCGCCGGCACCGTGCACCAGAGGAGGCCGACGAGAACGATGCTCCCCAGGGGGCCGAGCCTGCGGACCAGGAGCGGGACGCCGAGGGCCCCGGCGACCGCGGCGAGCTGGAACACCGAGGCGCTCGCGCCCGCGGTCGCGATCGAGAAGCCGTTGCGGTCGACGAGCAGCGAGGGGAGCCAGGCCGTCACTCCGTAGTACGAGAACGCCTGGCTCGAGAAGCAGAGCGCGAGCGCCAGCACGGTCGCGCTGCGGAAGATCCGCGGAGCCGGTGCGGCCGGTGCGCGGTCGGCGCGGGAGGGGCGGGGAGCCGGACGCAGGGCGGCTCGGGGACCCACCGCCAGGAGCCAGCCGGTCAGCGCGAGGGCGTTGAGGGCGAGCCAGACGAGCAGGGCGCCGCGCCAGCCGAGCGCCAGAGCGAGCGGAGCGGTGCCGAGCGAGGTGATCGTCGAGCCGATGTTGAGGGCCGCGGTGTAGACGCCCGTCGTGAGGTCGACGCGCGCGGGAGCGACGTCCCGCCGGATCACGACGGGGAGCACGACGTTGCCGATCGTGATGGAGACGCCGATCAGGATCGTGCCCGCGACGGCCGGCCCCACGTCGCCGATCGAGCGGACGATCGTGCCGAGCGCGACGCCGATCACCGTGACGGTGACCGCGGCGTCGGGGCCCGCGCGGCGGATCACCAGGAGGGCGAGCGGAGTCGCCAGGGCGAAGCAGAGGACGGGGATGCTGGTGAGGATCCCCGCCAGGCCCGCGGACAGCGCGAGGTCCTCGCGCACCGCGTCGATGATCGGTGCGACGGCGACGATCGGACCGCGCAGGACCAGGGCGACCAGGGCGACCGCCACGACGAGGAGCCAGGGAGCGCTCCGGCGCACGGTCATCGGGGCGTCGAGGGCCGCGGCACCCCGGTCAGCCGGCCAGGCCGGAGACCCCGGCCGAGAGGTTGCCCACGATGGTGAAGACGCCCGACACCAGGCCGAGGATCCCGGTGACGAGTCCGGCCGTCGCGAGCCCGCGACCGCCTCCGACGACCGGAGCGGCCGCCCGGCCCTTCGCCGAGAAGACGATGGCGAGGATCGAGGGGATCAGCAGCGGATTGATCAGCAGGCTCAGGACGCCGAGCACGAGGCTCGCGATCGCCATCGGGTTGCGGCCCGCCGCGGAGGACGGGGCGGACGGGTAGGCGTACAGCTCCTGCTCCGGAGCGCCCTCAGGCGTGCCGTAGGCGGGAGCGGGTGCCGAGGAGGACGGGCGGGACCGGTCGGTCCACGCCGCACCGTCCCAGTAGAGCTCCGAACCGAGGACGGCCGGGTGCGGATACCACCCGGGCGCGGGCAGCGGAGCGGAGTCGTCGGGCATGGGGCGAGTCTAGAGCGGCGCCGATCAGCTCTTCGGCTGCTCGATGCCGAGCGCGTTCCCGTCGGGATCGAGGATCCAGGCCGCCCAGACGCTGCCGCGGTCGGCCACGCCGTTCTCGGTGCGCAGCTCGTCGCTGTCGTAGTCCTCCGGAGCGACGCCCCGGGCCGCCAGCGCGTCCAGCTCGGCCCGCAGGTCGGCCACGCGCCAGGCCGCCTTGGTCTGCTCGTCCTTCGAGCCCGTGGTGCTGGCGGTGACAGTGAGCCGCGTGCCGCCGCAGGAGTAGGCGATCGCCGACTCGCTCTCCTCGAGGACCTCCAGTCCCAGGGAGCCGGCGTAGAAGGCGCGGGAGGCGGCGAGGTCGCGGGAGAGCAGAACGGGGCCGATGGGGGAGTCGGAGAGCACGGTGCGTCCTTTCGTCGGTGGTCCTCCAGTCGACGCCTGTCGCGGCCGGGCGCGGAAGGGGTTGCCACCGGGCGGACGAGAGGGAGAGGGCGCGGCAGAATGGCCTCGGCCGCGCCCGCCGCGCGACCGGGAGGAGCCGTCATGAGCTGGACCATCGACGAGGTGGCGTGGACCCACCCGGACGCCGAGCGTCTGCGCGACGCCCAGCGCCGCGAGCTCGACGAGCGCTACGGCAGCGACGACCACGAGCCCGGCACCCCGCCCTCGGCCGACGACGTGCCCGTCTTCCTCCTCGCCCGCGACGCGAGCGGCACGGCCGTGGCCTGCGGCGGGCTGCGACCTCTCGACGACGACGTCCTCGGACCGGGCGCCATCGAGGTGAAGCGGATGTTCGCCGACCGCGCCGCCCGCGGCACCGGAGCGGCCACGGCCGTCCTGCGCGCCCTCGAGGAGCGGGCCGCCGCCCTGGGCACGACGCGCCTGGTGCTGGAGACCGGGACGCTCCAGCCCGATGCGATGCGGTTCTACCTCCGGGAGGGCTACCACGCCATCCCGCCGTTCGGCGACTACATCGGGTCCGAGCACTCGGTCTGCTACGCCCGCGATCTCGCTCCCGGCGCCTGAGGATCAGCGGCGCAGGGTCTCCACCGGGTACTCGCCGAAACGGCGGTGGTACGCCCCCGAGAAGCGGCCCTGGTTGAGGAAGCCCCAGCGCGCGGAGACGGCGCGCACGGTCTCCGCGCCCGGAGCGCCCTCGCGCAGCTCGACGCGCGCCCGGTCGAGGCGCACACCGCGCAGGTAGCCGAGCGGAGTGTCGTCGAAGTGCCGCCGGAACGCGGCCTGCAGAGCGCGCGGGGTCAGTCCCGCCGCCGCAGCGATGTCGGCCACGGTGATCGGCGACGCGGCGAACGCGTGCAGGAACTCCGCCGCCCGCAGGAGGTGCTCGAGCCCCGGGCGCAGCACCTGCGCCGGCACCACGACCGGCCGGTGCGCGAAGGTCGCGAGCAGGTGCAGAGCGACACCGCGCTCGGCCGCCACGAGCTGCAGCGCGGTCGCCTCTCGGCCCGACCGCAGGACGCCCGCGAAGTCGTCGACCGCCCGCCACCAGCCCGGCAGCGCCGAGGCGGAGGCGATCGAGCGGTGGTCGAAGACGAGCGGCAGCGGCACGCCGTCGCCTGACTCGGACGCGACCTGCTCGAGGAGGCCGGCGGCCACGTGCACGAGCCGCTGCTGGAAGTCGCGGGAGACGAACTCGAACGGACGCGCGCTCGGGAACACGACCGGCCACCCCGGCCGGTGGACGATCCGATCGCCCTCCGGGTCCATAACGCTCGTGCCCGAGAGGAACCACGAGACGATGTACTCGCCCTCCGGCCGCAGCCCCCCGGACACGGAGCCGCGGAACACGGACGTCCGCAGGCTCACGCCCTCGCTCCCGGAGACGTCGTAGCGGAAGGAGAAGGGCCGCTCGACCGTCTCCGTCCGGAATCCCGACCCGCCGTAGCCGTCGCTGTAGAAGCGCCGCGCCTCCTCCAGGTCGGCCCCGGATCGCGTGAAGCGCTGCAGAGCAGGACCGGCACCCATCGGACCAGGATGTCACCTGGACGGATTGCGCACCGGTCGCCCCCGCGCCCCTGTCCGGGGCACGTGCTGTCGGCAGGGTGACGGGGTCGGACGACTCGGACGGAGACCATGGAGATCAGCGCACGCAGACTCGCGGCACGGGACGCGGTGGCCGTCGTCGCCGTCCTCGCCGCACTCGAGGGGGCGCTCGCCGTGGACTCCCTGCCGCCCGGCCTGGAGGAGGTCCTCCTGCACCAGCTGGAGCGCAGCTCGCTCGTGCTCCCCGGCGCCGACCGGGACGAGCTCGCCTCCGCTCTGCGCGCGCTCGACGCCCGCGTGCGCGACGCGCTCGGGTAGGGGCCGCCGCCGACTACAGTCGAGGGGTCAACCGAGCCCGAGGAGTGCCCGCACGTGTCTCACGAACCGTCGAATCCCGCAGAGAACGAGTCCCACCCGGTCGTCACCGAGGCGGGCACGGGATTCACGCACTTCACCGACCGGGCCGTGGTCGCGATCCGCGTCAACGGCGAGCTCAAGGACCTCGCCGCCGACGTCGTGCCGGGCGACCGCATCGAGCCGGTGCTCATCTCCTCGCCGGACGGGCTGAACATCCTCCGCCACTCCGCGGCTCACGTGCTCGCGCAGGCGGTGCAGCAGATCAACCCGGAGGCGAAGCTGGGCATCGGCCCGCCCGTCACCGACGGCTTCTACTACGACTTCGACGTCGAGGAGCCCTTCACGCCCGAGGCGATGAAGGCGCTCGAGAAGGCGATGGACCGCATCGTGCGCCAGGGCCAGCGGTTCGTGCGCCGCGTCGTGTCCGAGGAGGAGGCGCGTGCCGAGCTCGCCGGCGAGCCCTACAAGCTCGAGCTGATCGGGATCAAGGGCGGCGGCGCCGAGGACGAGAGCGTCGAGGTCGGCGGCGCCGAGCTCACCATCTACGACAACGTCGACCCGCGCTCCGGAGAGACGGTCTGGAAGGACCTCTGCCGCGGCCCGCACCTGCCCAACACCCGCATGATCGGCAACGGCTACGCCCTGACCCGGAACGCGGCCGCCTACTGGCGCGGCTCGGAGAAGAACCCGCAGCTGCAGCGCGTCTACGGGACCGCGTGGCCCACGAAGGACGAGCTGCGCGAGCACCAGGCCCGCCTCGAGGAGGCGGCGCGCCGCGACCACCGCAAGCTCGGCCACGAGCTCGACCTGTTCTCCTTCCCGGACGAGATCGGCTCCGGCCTCGCGGTCTTCCACCCCAAGGGCGGGATCATCCGCTACGAGATCGAGCAGTACATGCGCGAGCAGCTGCTCGCGCACGACTACGAGCTCGTCTACACGCCGCACATCACCAAGGGCGACCTGTTCCTCACGAGCGGGCACCTGCAGTGGTACTCCGAGGGGATGTTCCCCCCGATGCACCTCGACGAGCTGCAGGACGAGGACGGCAACGTCACCCGTCAGGGCCAGGACTACTACCTCAAGCCCATGAACTGCCCGTTCCACAACCTGATCTTCCGCTCGCGCGGCCGGAGCTACCGCGAGCTCCCGCTGCGCCTGGCCGAGTTCGGCACGGTGTACCGCTACGAGAAGAGCGGCACGCTGCAGGGCCTCACCCGCGTGCGCGGCCTCACCCAGGACGACGCCCACATCTACGTCGCGCAGGAGGACGTGTCGGCCGAGCTGACCCGCAACCTCGAGTTCGTGCTCCAGGTGCTGCGCGACTACGGCCTCGACGACTTCTACCTCGAGCTGTCCACGAACGAGGAGGGCAACCCGAAGTTCGTCGGTGCGCCCGAGCAGTGGGAGGAGGCGATCGAGTCGCTGCGCGCGGTCGCCGTCGCCTCCGGTCTCGAGCTGGTGCCGGATCCGGGTGGAGCGGCGTTCTACGGGCCGAAGATCTCGGTGCAGGCACGCGACGCGATCGGCCGCACCTGGCAGATGTCGACCATCCAGCTCGACTTCAACCAGCCCGAGCGGTTCGAGCTCGAGTACACGGCCTCGGACGGCTCGAAGAAGCGGCCCGTCATGATCCACCGCGCGCTCTTCGGCTCCATCGAGCGCTTCTTCGCCATCCTCACGGAGCACTACGCCGGGGCGTTCCCGGTCTGGCTGTCGCCGGTCCAGGTCGTGGGCATCCCGATCGCCGACGAGTACCTGCCCTACCTCGAGGAGGTCGTCGGCGAGCTCAAGCGCTCGGGCATCCGCGCCGAGATCGACTACTCCAGCGACCGGATGCAGAAGAAGATCCGCAACGCCACGCTGCAGAAGGTGCCGTTCCAGATGATCGTGGGGGAGAAGGACCGCGACGCCGGAGCCGTCAGCTTCCGCTTCCGCGACGGCACGCAGGAGAACGGGATCCCGGTCGCCGACGCCGTGGCACGCATCCGCGAGGCCGTCGCCTCGAAGGCGCAGGTCTGAGCGTGGGCGACGGCTCGGACGGCGTCGTGCCCGAGGGAGCGGAGGGCTCGGCGCACCTCGCCGGGGTGCCCGACGAGTTCCAGCGCCTGTGGACCCCGCACCGGATGGTCTACATCCAGAAGGGGCAGCCCGGAGCCGACGACTGCCCCTTCTGCGTGGCGCCGACGCTGAGCGACGAGGAGGCCCTCATCGTCGCGCGCGGGGAGCACGCCTACGTCCTGCTCAACCTGTTCCCGTACAACTCCGGCCACCTCCTGGTCTGCCCGTACCGGCACATCCCGCTCTACGACGAGGCCACTCCCGAGGAAGTGGCCGAGATCGGAGCGCTCACGCAGACGGCGATGCGCGTCGTCCGCTCGGTCTCCCGCAACGACGGCTTCAACCTCGGGATGAACCAGGGCGCGGTCGCGGGAGCGGGGATCGCCGCGCACCTGCACCAGCACGTGGTCCCGCGCTGGGCGACCGACGCGAACTTCTTCCCGATCATCGCCCGCACGAAGGCCCTTCCGCAGCTGCTCGGCGACGTGCGGGCGAGCCTCGCGGCGGCCTGGCCGAGCCTCTAGACCGCCGCCCGGCCCCCTGTCCAGCGCCGCGGGCGGCGGGCGCCGTCTCGTAGACTCGGAGCTGCCGTCGGCGGAAGTCGCCGCACAGAACAGGACTCGCGAACATGACCGACACCACCACTCCGTCCTCGTCCGCTCCCGAGCAGTTCGGCTCGAGCCGCGTCAAGCGCGGTCTCGCCGAGATGCTCAAGGGCGGCGTCATCATGGACGTCGTCAACGCCGAGCAGGCCCGCATCGCGGAGGACGCCGGTGCGGTCGCCGTGATGGCGCTCGAGCGCGTCCCCGCCGACATCCGCTCGCAGGGCGGCGTCGCGCGCATGAGCGACCCCGACCTGATCGACGGCATCGTCTCCGCCGTGTCGATCCCCGTCATGGCGAAGGCGCGCATCGGCCACTTCGTCGAGGCGCAGATCCTCCAGGAGCTCGGCGTCGACTACATCGACGAATCCGAGGTCCTGTCGCCCGCCGACTACGTGAACCACATCGACAAGTGGAACTTCACCGTCCCCTTCGTCTGCGGAGCGACCAACCTGGGCGAGGCGCTGCGCCGCATCACCGAGGGCGCCGCGATGATCCGCTCGAAGGGCGAGGCCGGCACCGGCGACGTCTCCGAGGCGACCAAGCACATCCGCACGATCTCCGGCGAGGTCAACCGCCTGAAGGCGATGACCAAGGACGAGCTCTACGTCGCGGCCAAGGAGCTGCAGGCCCCCTACGACCTGGTCGTCGAGATCGCCCGGACCGGCAAGCTCCCCGTCGTCCTCTTCACCGCCGGCGGGGTCGCGACCCCGGCCGACGCGGCGCTGATGATGCAGCTGGGCGCCGACGGCGTGTTCGTCGGCTCCGGCGTCTTCAAGTCGGGCGAGCCCGCCAAGCGCGCGGCCGCGATCGTGAAGGCGACCACCTTCTTCGACGACGCGAAGGTCGTCGCGGAGGCCTCGCGCGGTCTGGGCGAGGCGATGGTCGGCATCAACGTGGCCGACGTGCCCGCGCCGCACCGCCTCGCCGAGCGTGGCTGGTAGCGCCGACGCGCCGCTCGCCGGCGCTGGACTGACGCGGGAGTCGCTCGAGGGGCTCCGCGTCGGCGTCCTCGCGCTGCAGGGCGACTTCCGCGAGCACGCGCACGTCCTGCGCGAGCTGGGCGCGGAGGTGGTGCTGGTGCGCCGCCCGGAGGAGCTCGCCACCGTCGCGGGTCTGGTCATCCCGGGTGGCGAGTCCACGGTGATGGACAAGCTGTCGCGCCTCTTCGGGCTCGCGGGGCCGGTCGTCGAGGCGATCGGTGCGGGGATGCCCGTCTACGGCACCTGCGCCGGGCTGATCATGCTGGCCGACCGGGTCCTCGACCGCATCGACGGCCAGAGCAGCTTCGGCGGCCTGGACGTGTCGGTCCGGAGGAACGCGTTCGGCAACCAGCTCGACTCCTTCGAGACCGATCTCGACGTGCCGGCGATCGGCGATCCGCCGGTGCACGCGGTCTTCATCCGCGCACCGGTCGTGGAGGAGCTGGGAGAGCGGGCGACCGCTCTCGCCAGCGTCGCCGACGGGCGGGTCGTCGCGGTCGAGCAGGGCAACCTCCTCGGGACGGCGTTCCACCCCGAGATCACCGGCGACTACCGCTTCCACGAGCTGTTCCTGCGGAAGGTCGCGGCGACGCGCTTCGGCGACTGAGCCGTCGCCGTCCCGTCCGCCAGGGGTGGACGGTGCGGGAACCGCGGGCCAGGGTGGTCGCATGCCCGAACTCCCCGAGGTCCAGGCCCTCGCGCTCGATCTCGACGCCCGCCTGGGCGGACGAGTCCTGGAGCGGCTCGACGTGTTCGCGATCTCCGCCCTCAAGACCGTGGCCATCCCGCCGTCGGCTCTGTCCGGCGAGACCGTCCACGGAGTGTCGCGGCACGGCAAGTTCCTCGACATCGCCGTCGGCGAGGCCCACGTCCTCCTGCACCTCGCCCGCGCCGGCTGGGTCCGGTGGCGGCCCGAGCGGCCGACAGCCCCTGTGAAGCCCGGCCGGGGCCCGCTCGCCGCGCGACTGGTCCTCGACGACGGGTCGGGGTTCGACGTCACGGAGGCCGGCACCAAGAAGAGCCTCGCGCTGTCGATCGTCGCCGATCCGCTCGACGTCCCGGGCGTCGCCAGACTGGGCCCCGATCCGCTGGACCCGGAGTTCACCGAGGAGATCCTCGGCGCGATCCTCGCTACGGCGGGCCGGGCGCAGCTGAAGGGCGTCCTGCGCGACCAGTCCCGCATCGCGGGCATCGGCAACGCCTACTCCGACGAGATCCTCCACGTGGCGCGCATGTCGCCGTTCAAGCCCGCCGCGCTCACCGCCGACGAGCTGGACCGCCTCTCCGCGGCGCTGCGCTACACCCTCGAGGAGGCGCTCGCCCGCGCCGAGGGCCTGCACGCGGCCGACCTCAAGCGCGAGAAGAAGCTCGGCATGCGCGTCCACGGCCGTACAGGAGAGGCCTGCCCCGTCTGCGGCGACATGATCCGCCAGGTGATCTACCACGACTCCACGCTCCAGTACTGCCCCACCTGCCAGACCGGCGGCAAGGTCCTCGCCGATCGCGTCCTCTCGCGGCTGCTCAAATAGCGAGCCGGTCCCCGCCCGGCTCGCCGCGGTCGGCTTCCTGGGGTGGCGGGCTGGGTGGAGCGGGAAGCGTCCGCCTACAGCGATCCGCTGGCACGCGGATCGCCGGTTCGGCGGTGCTTGTGGCGAGCCGGTCCCCGCCCGGCTCGCCGCGGTCGGTTTCCTGGGTTGGCGGGCTGGGTGGAGCGGGTCGCGTCCGCCTACAGCGATCCGCTGGCACGCGGATCGCCGGTTCGGCGGTGCTTGTGGCGAGCCGGTCCCCGCCCGGCTCGCCGCGGTCGGCTTCCTGGGGTGGCGGGCTGGGTGGAGCGGGTCGCGTCCGCCTACAGCGATCCGCTGGCACGCGGATCGCCGGTTCGGCGGTGCTTGTGGCGAGCCGGTCCCCGCCGTCTCGCCGCGGTCGGCTTCCTGGGGTGGCGGGGCGGGTGGAGCGGGTCGCGGCCGCCTACAGC